>JBKKAT010000607.1:0-3689 GCA_046714535.1 Acidobacteriota bacterium
AAAGTATCACAATGCTGACGGCCTATGTCTTTCCCTCAGCTTATTTACTGGACCAGTCGGAAGTAGATCTTGTTCTGGTTGGGGATTCGCTGGCTATGGTTGTGCTGGGTCATGAAAATACATTGCCGGTCGCAATGGATAAAATGATCTACCACACAAAAGCGGTGACGCGGGCTGTCAAACGTTCGCTTGTGATCGGTGACATGCCATTTGGGTCTTATCAAGGCGGAATCAACCAGGCGATCCAGAATGGAATGCGCTTCATTAAAGAAGGACACTGCTCGGCAGTAAAACTCGAAGGTGGAAAACAAAGAGCGAGTATCATCGCAGCTATGGTTGAAGCTGAAATTCCCGTGATGGCACATATTGGTCTAACGCCACAATCGATGCTTCGTTTCGGCGGTTTCAAAGTGCAGGGGAAGTCCGTGGAAGCTGCAATGGCTATCATGGAAGATGCATTCGCAGTCCAGGAAGCAGGAGCGTTTGCCGTTGTTCTCGAAAGCATTCCTGCCGCTGTTGCGGCGGAAATCACTCCGCGTCTTCGAATTCCAACCATCGGAATAGGAGCGGGAATCCATTGCGACGGCCAGGTGCTTGTATGGCACGACTTTCTAGGCCTGCATGAAGGCAGAATGCCGCGGTTCGTCAAACGGTACGCAAATTTGTATCCACAGATATTGCAAGCTGCAAACGACTACTGTCATGATGTACGGGAAGGATTGTTTCCTGAAGAAAGTCATGGATACTGTATGCCGGACCAGGATCTGTTTATGGAGAGAGTAGAAGAAAAGTATGGAAATTATTCAGCGCATCCTTCCCATGAAGGAAAGCTGCAAGAAAACAAAGTCTGAAGGAAAAATCATAGGCTTTGTGCCCACGATGGGCTTTTTGCATGAGGGGCATCTGGCATTGGTGCGCGAAGCGAAAAAGATGTCGGATGTGGTTGTTGTCAGCATTTTTGTGAATCCTTCTCAGTTCGGGCCTTCGGAAGATTTAGACAGGTACCCTCGCGATGCGACCCGGGACGCAGAAATGCTCTCCAATGAGAATATCGATTTCCTGTTCATGCCGAAGGCGGAGGAAATCTATCCGGAAAACTTTCACACCTACTTAAAAGTTCGCGATCTGAGCGACAAACTGGAAGGAGCTTCCCGCCCGGCTCACTTCGAAGGTGTGACAACCGTTGTGCTAAAGCTGTTTCATATTGTTGAGCCACATTTCGCTTTCTTCGGACAAAAAGACGCACAGCAACTTGTCATCATCCGCCGGATGGTAAAAGACCTCAACATGGATGTTGAAATAGCGCGAGTCCCGATCGTACGGGAACCGGATGGTCTGGCGATGAGTTCACGGAATGTATATCTGTCGCCTGAAGAACGAAAAGCTGCCACGGTATTGTATCGCGCGCTCGAACACGCTCTTGCGCGCGTCGAAGAGGGTGAGCGAAAGGCGAAAATAATATTGAAAGCGATGAAAGAGTTTATCAGTACGGAGCCACTCGTTCAGCTCGATTACGTTGCCGCCACCGACCTGATTGAACTGAAAGAGCTCAAGACTTTGAAGGGAAAATGCTTGATCGCAGTGGCCGCTTATGTCGGCAAGACCCGCCTGATTGATAACATCATCGTGGAAGTAGAGTAGGGGAGCGCACGCGTCCCGCCTGCATTAGGGACCGGACATCTTGTCCACGATTATTGTCGGATGCACGCCAGAGGCCTGCGGTCATTCCGCTCCTTTAAAACCATCTGCTGAAAGCAAAAGTGCTGCACGACCAGGACATTGCCCAAGGATGCCCGCTTGACCACCTCAACCTGTGAAATCCTTTCGCGACGACCATGATCTACACTGACATTCTCCTGCAATGATTACGTTACTTAAGCAGCGCCGGCTGCCCGAAAACCATACTAATATCACATTATCAGGGCAAATATGCCTGTCAATCAATGGTTGAACAAAACCGCTTCGCGGTAGAGTAGCCGAGCCAGCCAAGATCCCACCAAAGAGCCAAGAGTTTTTGCAGAGGGGCTTTCAAAAAGCAAAAGGCTCCTTTCTGACTAATGATTGAGTTACCAACAAAAATCAAAAGATCAGGAGGAGCCAATGTCGTATCTACGTCAAAGAATGATTCAAGACATGAAGATTCGCAACCTGGCAAAGCGGACGCGAGAGTTATACGTCTCGCAAGTTTCGAAATTTGCCAGGCACTTTAAAAAATCACCGGAGGTAATGGGAGTCGAAGAAATCCGGCAGTATCAATTGTATCTGATAGAGGCGGGTACATCATGGTCTGTCTTTAATCAAACCGTTGCAGCCTTACGTTTTCTTTATCTAAAGACACTGAAAAAGGAATGGACGCTCGAGCAGATTCCCTTTCCCAAACAGCCGAAAAAATTGCCAGTAGTGCTGAGCCTGGGAGAAGTGTCTGAGTTACTGGAAAGTGTTGTGAATTACAAACACAGAGTGATCCTGACTACCATTTATGGAGCGGGTTTACGTTTAAGGGAAGCAACGCATTTAAAACCACTCGATATTGACAGCAAACGGATGGTGATCCATGTAGTTCAAGGAAAAGGAATGAAAGATCGCTATGTGATGCTGTCCGAGCGACTCCTTGTGTTGTTGCGGGGATACTACGCCGCTTTTCGACCCAGGGGTATTTATTTGTTTCCGTCGCTTCACGACCCCAATAAGCCAATTGGGGATACGTCTGTTCAGAGGATGTTTACTAAGACGTTCAAGAAGCTTGGATGGAAAAAGCGAGTGAGCGTTCGAACCCTTCGACATTGTTTTGCGACTCATCTTCTCGAAGCCGGTATGAACATTCGAACGATTCAGGAAATGATGGGGCATAGGAGCCTGGAAACGACCGAGATTTATCTTCACATTTCCGTTGAACAAGTAGCGCAAATAAAAAGCCCATTGGATATTTTGCCGCCACTGAAGAGAAACTGATGAGTCGGCCACCCTTAGAGGTGGCCGACATTTTTCGAGTCCACGGACAAGAGTACCGGAATAAAAACAGTGGCCGGCTATGCACAGTTCAGTACCGTGCGATGCGTGCGATAGAGAACTGTCGAACTTCGGTGCTGGGAGGTCATGTCAAGCAATGTGATCAGTGTGGACATCGGTCGGCTATCTCTTACAATTCGTGTCGGAACCGGAACTGCCCAAAGTGTCAATCCTCTGCTGCTTCCCGGTGGCTAGAAAAACGAGAGACCGAGCTTCTTCCGGTTAATTATTTTCACATTGTTTTTACCGTGCCCGAGTTCATCGCTCAAATCGCATTTGGCAATCAGAGAGTTGTCTATGGGTTACTTTTCCGGGCTGTATCGGAAACGCTTTTGACGATTGGCTCCGACGCAAAACACCTTGGAGCAACGCTCGGTTTTTCGTGCATCCTCCATACCTGGGGACAGAATCTCCACTACCATCCGCATATTCATTGCGTAGTGGCAGCAGGAGGTTTGAGCGCCGACAAAAGATGGATCTGTAGCCGGAAGAAGTTTTTCTTGCCTATTGCGGTTCTTTCAAAAATGTTTCGAGGGAAACTTCTTGCGCTTTTGAAAAGTGCATTCCTCGCAAGAAAACTAGCCTTTACTGGAAAATTAAAAGAACTTTCATCACAGCAACCATTCTATGAATTCCTGAAACCTCTATATTCTGTTGGATGGAACGTCTACTGCAAACCG
>JBKKAT010000608.1:0-4456 GCA_046714535.1 Acidobacteriota bacterium
GAGCACTATCGCAAAACAATTGAATCCATGTTGAATGCAGACGAAATCGATGCGCTGGTTGTGATCTACATTCCTGTGATGAACGTTGATCTGGAGCCGGTAAGATCTGCAATTGCGGATGGGATTGCAGCAGCCAGAAAAAAGAAGGGCGCAAATAGACCGGTCCTTGCCTGCCTGATGTCTGATAAAGGAGGCGGGACCCTTCAAGTCGAGAAGGAAAAGATTCCCGCATATCGATTTCCGGAAGCTCCAGCGATGGTGCTCAGCAAAGCCGCGCAATACGCAGAATGGCGAAAAGAGCCTCCTGGCATCATTCCTGAGTTCGATGACATTGAATCAAAAGCGGCTAAAGAGATTTGTATGGAAGCGCTTAAGAATAGAGGTAACGGTTGGTTGACAGCCGAAGAATGCAGAGAAGTATTGAAAAACATGCAATTGCCTTTACCGGAAGGGGGTGTTGCGAAAAGCGCCGATGAGGCTGTGGCTATTGCGCAAAAGATTGGTTATCCGGTTGCGGTAAAACTTGCCTCTGTTGAGCTCGTACATAAAACAGAAATCGGTGGAGTTCGATTGAATCTAAAATCCGATCAGGAAGTGAGGACCGCTTTCAGCGAAATTCGGAAAACTCTTGAACGTTCAGGAAAAGCGGAATTCATGCAAGGCGTCGTCGTTCAATCAATGATTTTTGCTGGAATCGAACTGATGGTGGGTGCAACAGAAGATTCTTCATTTGGACCGCTGATCGCATTTGGGCTGGGTGGTATTCATGTGGAAGTTCTCAGCGATGTTCGTTTTCGCGTTAATCCTTTAACCGATAAAGACGCGGTCCAAATGATTCGAGAGATCCGAGGATTCAAGCTGTTGGAAGGTTATCGCGGACATCCTGCTGCAGATCTGAAAGCAATCGAGAATTTATTGTTGCGGGTCTCACGACTTGTGGAAGATGTGCCGGAGATTACCGAAATGGATCTGAACCCAGTATTTGCACAGGCTCCCGGCAAAGGATGCTTGATTGCAGACAGCCGGATCAAAGTGGCGAAAAAATAACAGGTCGCTCAAACATCATAACGGCTCAATTAGTCTGGCGGGATGCGATCCAATTCCACATCGCGCCAGGAGACAGGATCTTCGATCGGTTCCAGATGTGTTGTAACCGTCAACCGCTGAAGTTTATTTCGTAAGTCGGCTTCGATCCGCTCCAGAAGATCATGGCCTCTTTGCACGCTCCAGTTGCCAGGCACCAGAATATGGACAGACACAAAACGGCGCGATGCCGCGCTTCGCGTTCGCAAAGCGTGATAATCGATTCCGACAGTTTTCCGGTACTGATCTAGAACACTCTTGACTGCATCAACTTCATCGATGGGAAGAGAAGTGTCCATCAACCCCAGTACCGAATGTTGAACCAGGTGGAAACCGGATCGAACGATATTAGCAGCTACTAACAAGGCAATAACGGGATCCAAATGATGCCAATCTGTGAGCCGAGTTGCAATCACCCCGATAATAACCCCTCCGGAGGTCCAAACATCGGTCATCAAATGGTGGGCATCTGCAGTTAAGGTAATTGAGTTGTGCTCCTTACCCGCTTTGAAAAGAATTCGCGCAACGGCGAAATTAATAACAGATGCAATTACGGCAATTGTCAATCCCACTTCAATGTCTTTCAATGGTTGTGGATTCAACCATCGTTTTACAGCTGCTATGCCGATTGCGACCGCGGCAAGGACGATCATCGAGCCTTCAAATACACTGGAAAAGTATTCCGCTTTATCGTGACCATAGGGGTGATCCTCATCGGCGGGACGCGCAGCGATTTTTAGCATCCACAAAGCTAAGATTGCAGCGACCAGGTTAACGATCGATTCCAGCGCATCCGATAGCAGTCCGATCGAATTAGTAACGATGTACGCTCCCGACTTGAGGGCTATCGTTAAGAGCGCGGCAGCGATCGATAACCACGCAAACCGTGTTAGCGACCTTTCCTTCATTTTAGGATTCAACGCCTCACAAGCTTATTGTCTCACGTGGTCAAACCGAATTTGTGACCTTTTTTGCATAGTAACTAAGAGTATAGTTACGAAGCCGAAGCATTGGTTTCTTAGGCTGAATGTTAAGCTGGATAAACTTCATGCTTCAAAAAATATTGAATTGAAATGCTATTTCAGATCCCTCAAACTGATCTCACTGGGCGGTCAACTTTGGGAGCAGCTGGCGAATGAGAGCTAGATCCCAGTTCCAGGCAGAAAGATCACGAGAGATCAGAAGTAGACCCAAACTCCAAGGAGGTCAAAAATGACGTCCCTAACTTTGTGGCGTGCCATCAATTTTCATTCATGGAAAAAGTGCCCATGCTGGATAATGCCGAGCCAGGATCAACATTCCTTTTGAGTAGTCCGTAATGGCTCGAAGTCTGGGATCACTTCCCGCATCCGCACAGGGAACAGATCCTAAAAGAAACTCCGTTTCTTCGTGATCGATGGGTACCTGTGGCAATCAACCGGAATTGTCAGTGGAGTGTTGCACTTAGTCCTGGGGGCGCTTTTTACGCAACGCGTAAACGGCCGACAGACATTGCTTTCCAATCTGGCAATCCATTCCTTTGTAAAATACTATATAAGGATGAAGATCAGGAGAGAAGTCATCCGCGCGACTGTCGCGGGTTTAGTCTTTGCAATCACTCTTGCGATCCTGATTATTGCAGGATCTCGAAATCTCTCTCATTTTGACGCGGCTCTGGTCGGATACACGTTCGCAACCCTTTTTGCGACCTTCGGAATTGTTTATCGCTATTCTATGTGGTTACAGAAACCGCCGACGGCCCTTTACTGGAAGCGGGGTTGGAAATTGTTTTTCAGCCCAAAATATTTTGCGGGGAATTTCGCAAGCTGGTTAAAAAGAATTACGGGAGATATCGCGTTGAATTCTTTCATCTTCAAGCGAAGTCCATTGCGCGGGTTGTCGCACATGCTTTTAATGTGGGGATGTGTTCTTGCAGCGGTCATCACTTTTCCTCTCGTTTTTGGTTGGATCCATTTTGAATCGGCCGCAGATCAGATCGACCGCTATCGAATTTATTTTTTCGGATTTCCTGCGGGCGAATTTGAGGTCAAATCGTTCATCGCTTTTCTTGTTTTTCATGGCCTGGTCTGGTCCGCCATTGCCGTCATTGCCGGCGTTATGCTGTCCATGCGGAGACGAATGCGCGATGGAGGAGCGGCGGCGGTTCAGGATTTTCTGGAAGATTTCCTCCCGCTCATTCTGCTATTTGCAATCAGTCTCAGCGGATTGCTTTTGACAGTGAGCTATACATGGATGAAAGGATACGCTTATGACTTTCTTGCGATCCTTCATGCTGCGATCGTCATCTTTACGTTGCTCTGGCTGCCCTTCGGAAAATTTTTTCACATCTTCCAGCGGCCAGCCCAGCTTGGCGTCAGCTATTACAAAGATGTGGGAGTCCAGGGTGAACATGCGAATTGCCGGCGATGCGGACATCCGTTTACTTCAAAGATGCATGTAGAAGATCTGATAGAAGTAGAACAGAGGCTGGGATATCGCTATGAAATTCCTGATAACAAGCTGGAGCATTACCAGTGGATCTGTCCTCCGTGCCGGCGTGCAATGCTTGCGATAGCTCAGGGAAAACTTGCAAATCCGTTGCAGAGCAATGCGCAGCCGGGCTCTGCTCCTGAGTATGCAAACCCCGGAATGCAACAAGGACCTCTGGGAGAAGAGGATCAGGAGAATTTTCACCCATAACCATGGCAAAACTTCCGGTTGAAGAAAAATACACGATCGAACAGTTTGGGCCTCACAAAGCCTATTCAACGGGAATGCGATTGGATCCCGGTATAGAGCCGGAACGAATCGTTAAAACTCATTGCTGCTTCTGCGGACAGCAATGCGGAATTCAACTCCTCGTAAAAGACAATACTGTGATCGGTTTTGAACCCTGGATGGAGTTTCCTTTTAATCAGGGAAAACTCTGTCCGAAAGGGATCAAGCGTTATCTGCAGGGAGCTCATCCCGATCGCCTGGTTGACGCGCTGCAAAGAAACCCATCCGCTCCCGGAGGTTTTGCGGCGATGCCGTACCAGGAAGCCATTGCAAAAACAGCAAGTGAGATCAAAAGGATCCAATCGAATTATGGAAATTCTGCTTTTGGTGTTTTAAGCGGTGCGAGTCTTACGATTGAAAAAGCGTACCTGATGGGAAAGTTTGCACGCGTGGCGTTACGGACTCCATACATCGATTACAATGGCCGGCTCTGCATGGTCAGTGCAGCGGCGGCCAACAAGAAGGCTTTCGGAATTGACCGGAGCGCCAATCCATGGTCAGACATTCTGAGATCCGAAGTCATCTGGATTTCAGGTTCCAATCTAGCAGAGTGTTCACCGATCACAACGGATTACGTGTGGCAAGCGCGAGAGCATGGAGCTAGAGTGATTGTGGT
>JBKKAT010000609.1:0-4600 GCA_046714535.1 Acidobacteriota bacterium
CTATCAAGTTCCACAAGACACCTACTTTGTAACTTTCAGACTTTTCGATAGCCTTCCACTACGAAGCGAAAATCGAACGTTATCTCGATCAATCGCATGGAGAATGCTGGCTACGTAATCCTCAAATAGCAAGTCTCGTTGTTAATGCACTCAGGAAGTACGATGGTCAGACTTATGCGTTACATGCTTATAGCATCATGCCCAATCATGTTCATGTGTTGATTACAATGATTGGCGAAAACAATCTGGCAGAAACGATTGGTAATTGGAAGGGCGCGACTTCGTTTTATGCAAATAAAATCCTCCGGAGGTCAGGAACTTTCTGGCAACGCGAATACTTTGATAGGTACATCAAGAGCGAACGGCAATTTGAACACGTCGTTCGTTATATTTACAGGAATCCCGTCAAAGCAGGACTTTGTAAGGAAATTTTCCAATGGCCATGGAGCGGGTCGTCACCGGAGATTCAGGCGTTGCTCAGAAGATTTTTTGTGTGAGGAAAAAACGCGGGCTAAAGCCCACAACCCTTTATGCCGCCTAAATCCGGCGGTCATTTCAGCCGGCGGTCATTTAGGGGCGGGTTGAAGACCCGCCCCTCTAGAATTGATAGCGGATGCCTAGTCGTACTTGTCTCGGTGTTGTGAAGGTTTCGGGTTCCTCGAAGGTTGCGAGGTCGAAACGTTCCTCAAGATCCAGAACGTATCCCGTGTTAATCAGATTGAAGAAGTCTAGTGTGAACTTCAGGTGCCCGTCGGAAATGGGGAATGCTTTTTCCAGCCGAACATCCAGCACATTTCGACCGTCCAATCGCTCCGACCCACGCGGGCTCGCCCTGAACGTTACCCGCCCCTGGCTGAGCAGGTCCCGGTCTGTCCGGAAGAAAATTGAATACGTATCGCCCGTAAAGTAGCGGTAGTAGAAGGATCCCAGAACACCCCATGGCATATTGTAAAACCCTGTTACTTTCAATTCCCAGGTGGGGTCATGTGTGGGCCTGCCTTCAAAGTTGATGTTACTGTTCGGATCGTCAAGAAGCGTCGTAAAACCGGACGCACCACTGGCGCTGTTGTCTGTATTCCCCCTACTCCGGGACCAGACGACGGATCCGTTCAAACTAAACTTCTGTCCGAATCGTTTTCCTCCATACACCTCCACCGCGTGATAGTTCCTGAAAAGACCATCCGGGTTTGTGATAAAGAAGGAATCAGGCGTGTCAGGGTTCAGTCTGTTGAAGAGCGTTATCGGCTGTCCTGTAACAGGATTTACAAACGACACCTCTTCATACACGCCGTTCGTCTCTACATCTTCGGCTATATTCTTAAAGTCCCGATAAATGTAATGAGCGCTGATGGTGGCGTTGTTCGGTAAAGCTTTATCGGCTCCTATTGTGAATTGCTGAACATATGTTTGTTTGAAATCAGGATCAACAATGTAGAAAGTGTCTCCGGGAAGGAATCGATACGTGCCCCAATAAGTGCCGTACCAGTACTGATAGGTCCTATCCCCAAAGTTGTCGATTCCATCGATATAGAATGTGATGGCTTTGTCATAGTAGTGACCGTAGTGAGCTTTGATCACGGTATCCGCGTCCCCTTTGACATCGAAGACAACTCCAACGCGAGGAGCAACAGGAGTCGTCTTATATTCAATTTCGGTCGCTTCGCTTAAGTAGGAGTGGTTGCGATCCATACGGACTCCCACGCTGAGATTCAGACGATCTGTGACATGCCAGTCATCCTGTACAAACAGGCTTGTGCGCCGGATGCGGCTGAAGGAATCGTAACCTTCCCACAATGTGCGGTAAAGATTCGGGCTGGTGGGATCATAGTAATTTTGACCGAGACCATCGTAGTAGTAAGCATCTCCGTTCCAGCGTTGAACCGTATCAGCATTGGAATGCTCGTACTCAACACCGAATTTGAAGTCGTGATCGCCCGCAATGAAATCGCGCGCGTGATACGACACGGAACCGTTGATCTGATTTCTTTCCCGATCTCGCAAACGGAACCCGAAATAATTTTCGGAGGCTATTCCGGTATTCAAATCGTTGTGGCCTGGAATGTCGCCGTTGCGGCCTTTCGTATCGTAAACGGAATTGTAACCACTGTAACGAACATCAGCTACTGCTTGCGGACTGAGTAGTGAGACCCATGCGGCATTGTAAAACCATTCCGGACCCTCATTGACGCTGGTGGCCTCAGGAAGCGTAAAGCGACTCGCGCTGCCGCCATCGAGCTCGTAATGATCCCACTGAACGAATCCTTGCAGGGTATTATTGTCGTTTATCTTGTACGTAAGCTTATTGAGAATGCGCGGTTGCGTTACTCTCGAAAACGCCTCCGAGTTGTCCGGAGGATATCCGAACGGGGCCGTTCGTGAGTAGTAATACTCCGTACTGGTGAAGAACCATAACTTGTCTCGAAGGATGCGTCCGCTGAACTGAACGGTTGTATCGGTGAACAGGTCCGTTGAGTCCGCGCCAAGAGCTTCGAGCTCGGGATCATCGATGTTACTTCCCTGGAGGGAATCATTCTGAAAGAACGTTTCAACCAGCCCATGGAATTCATTGCTGCCGGAACGGCTGACTGAGTTCGTGATCACTCCGGAGAATCCACCATATTCAGCAGGCGCTCCGATGCCCACGACCTGAACTTCTTCAATCCAGTTGTAATTTGGATAGATCCAGTAGTCACCATCCACAGGGTTGCTGATGTCGACGCCATCAAACCAGTAAGCATTTGCCTGAGAGCCGCCTGCTCCGTATGCGACATAGCTGAGATCTCCCACGCCTGGTGTTAACGTGAAGAGATCCAGAGCGAAAGAACTTTTTGGCAAGTTCTCGATCGTTTCCACCGGAACAGTTTTGGAGCTGGCTGTGGTGGTTGCGTCGGTCATCGGAGTCTCACCCGAAATCACGAGCGCTTCTTCAACAGTCAGGCCGATGCTGAGGTCCACTGTGATCGTGTTTCCGACAAAAAGCCGGACATCTTTCCGCACAGCAGTTTGAAATCCTTCCATTGATGCGCTGATTTCGTACGTTCCCGGAGGAAGGATAGGAAGTCGATAACGACCATCTTCATTTGTATAAGCGACCGTATTTCCACGCTCAGGGTTGATTGCAGTAACGGTTACACCCGGCATGGGAGAATTGTCTTTGTCGGTGATGGTTCCGACAATCGCTCCGGTTTCACGCTGGGCATACACCGGCACTGCAATGACAATCCCCAGTAGGGCAACCAAAGTCAAAGCAAAAAGTTTTGAATGCATGTTCTAAACTCCGTGGCAAAAAAGTTTGTAATTTCCTAAGTCATCCAATGGTGAGATCGGATGAACGAAAACAGAGGAAACAACTGGGAAGGAATATCGGAGCTGCAAGCAACTGCTGAATCGATTCGAATGAATCATCGCTTACGCCCCGGTGGAAATGAACTTTCCTTACAAAACTTATTGTATCCTTGCTTGGAAGGAAGCGTCAACGAAATTTCACATTGTGAAATCACTTTTCAATCCAAAAAAATGAATTGTGTGAATGAGTACTTCGCACTCAGCCCTATTCTTTCGTTGCTGTGATATAACAATCTCAACATGATTGGCAAGCAGATTTCTCATTACAAGATCGTTGAACATTTGGGGGGCGGGGGAATGGGCGTGGTTTATGCAGCCGAAGATATGCGGCTCGCCAGGCGCGTTGCGCTGAAATTTCTTCCGGAAGAACTTGCCAAAGACGAACAAGCGTTGGAACGATTTCAACGCGAGGCGCGCGCAGCATCGGCATTGAATCATCCCAATATCTGTACCATATACGACATCGATTCCGGTGTCATTTCGGATCCGGATTCTTCTTCGCCTGCGTCCGGTGATCAGGTTCACTTTCTTGCGATGGAATATCTGGAAGGGCAAACTTTGAAACATCGCATCTCCGGCAAGGCGTTGGATGTCAGTCTTTTTTTGGAACTCTCAATACAAATCGCAGATGCACTTGATGTTGCCCATTCGAAAGGAATCATCCATCGCGATATCAAACCGGCAAATTTGTTTGTGACAAACAGAAATCAGGCGAAGATTCTGGATTTCGGTCTGGCGAAACTGGTTGTGGATAAGGTGAACGTGGCGCAGGCAAACGGTTTATCCGGGCTGGAGACAGGTGCGGCATCACCGAATCTCACGAGTCCCGGGATGACTGTAGGGACGATTGCCTATATGTCGCCCGAACAAGCGCGCGCGCAGGAATTGGATCCGAGAACCGATCTCTTCTCGTTTGGAACTGTTCTTTATGAGATGGCCACCGGAAGACAGGCATTCGCAGGCCCATCCACAGCAGTCATTTTTGAAGCGTTGCTGACGAAACCTCCGGTTCCTCCGGTGCGTATCAATCCGGATCTTCCGTCTAAGCTGGAAGATGTGATCCATAAGGCTCTTGAAAAGGATCGTGATCTTCGTTATCAAACCGCGGCAGAAATGCGAGCGGATCTAAAGCGACTCAAACGCGATACCGATTCGGGCAGATCTGCAATCCATAGCGCCGCTGCGGAACAACCGGCTTCAACAACGGTTGTTGGAACTCAGGCGTCTCCTTCAGTAACAGCGGAAACAACCCCCG
>JBKKAT010000610.1:0-4500 GCA_046714535.1 Acidobacteriota bacterium
ATCGAAGGGTATCCGTTCCGTCTGGATCCGTTCGCCCGGAAAACATATTCCAGGATCGCTTGAATTTCGTACTCATGCATTCCGGGACGCACAGCTCCCATGGCGGCCTTGTGAGCTCGCGCCGAAATACTCACGGCTTTGTGCAAAGTTTTGATCTCATGCAGACTCTTGATCACCCGCATGTCTTCCAACACGCGCGACGGATCAAGAATCCGGGAGGGTGGATAAATCCCTGACCGATATCTTTGACGTACTGAATCGATCATCGTGAAAATTTTACGGTCCACTTCAGGATCTTTGTTAATCTGATAAAAAAGTGAGGGCGCATTTTGCAAGAACTCCGGCAAAATCTCCTCCAATTTTTCGATCGGATGGGCCAGTTCGGCGCCATAGTTCAGAATGGCTCCTTCGATTCCTTCACGCAGGCCGGTCCACGTTTCTTTTTCCTTGTCTTTCTGACGCACAAACAAAACATATTCATGTTTGGGATGGCCCGGCGCCAATACGCAAAAAGACTCCGGTTCTTCGAGTCCTGTTAAGTAGAAGAAATCAGAATCCTGGCGATACTCATAATCCACGTCACCGTTGCGGGTGCGAACGGGAGCCGATGCAAAAAAGGCAACTCCCTCTTGCATGCGGCGCATGAACTCTTTTCTACGATCTGCGAAAACCTGTTTGTCCATTACAAATTCATGTCCACCCAGATGCTTTTTACCTGAGTATAGGATTCCAGGGCATGCATTCCTAATTCGCGTCCAAAACCGCTTTGTTTGTATCCGCCAAAAGGGGAAGCTGGATCGTACATGTTATAGGTATTGATCCAGACTGTGCCTGCTTTCAGCTTTTTTGCGATGTGGTGCGCCTTTTTGACATCCCGGGTCCAAACGCCCGCTGCTAAACCGTATGGCGTATCATTGGCCTGCGCAATCAAATCATCGAGATCTTTGAATCGAATCGCGGAAAGCACCGGACCAAAAATCTCTTCACGCGCAATTCTCATCTGATTCGTGACGTCATCAAAAATGGTTGGTTGCACGAAATAACCTTTGCCATTCCCGAACTGCGCGCGATCCCCACCCAGTACGACTCGCGCTCCTTCTTCTTTCCCGGTTCCGATGTAAGCAAGAACTTTCTGGTACTGGTCCGCGTTGCAAAGCGGACCAAATCTTGTTTTGGGATCCAGCGGATCGCCGACGTTCAACTTCTTTGCGCGATCCAGAAGCTTTTCCAAAAACGCATCATGGGCAGATTCCTGAATCAACAAACGGGAACCGGCCGCGCAAACTTCTCCCTTGTTGTAGAAAATACCGGCGAGCGCTCCCTTTGCAGCCGCTTCAAAATCCGCATCTTCCAGAACAATGTTGGGAGATTTTCCGCCCAGTTCCAGCGTGACTTTCTTCAATGTTTTCGCCGCTTCCTGCATGACGAGAATACCGGTCGAAGTGCCTCCCGTGAATGCAATTTTGTCTATGCCGGGATGCGCAAGCATCGCCGATCCTGTGATCCGGCCGCTTCCTGTCACCACATTGAAGGCGCCCTCAGGCAAACCAACTTCTTCGCAAATCTCCGCAAGCTTCAAGGAGGTTAGCGGGCTCTGCTCCGAAGGTTTGTGCACAACAGTGTTTCCCATCGCCAGCGCCGGCGCAATTTTCCACACAGCCAGCAAAAGCGGAAAATTCCAGGGAGTAATTGTTCCCACCACTCCGACCGGTTCGCGAAGTGTGTAATTCAGAAAATTGCCCCGAACAGGAATCGTCTCTCCGTGAAATTTATTTGCCCAACCAGCGTAATAATGAAAAAGCTCAGCAACAAAAGGAACATCGATGTTCTTGCTCTCTGAAATCGGTTTACCGATATCGATTGTTTCCAGATAAGCAAATTCTTCCACGTGAGCCATGATGGCATCGGCGATCTTGTGCAGCAGCTTGCCGCGATCCGTCGCGCTCAGTTTGCTCCACGCACCCTCTTCAAAAGCTTTTTGCGCCGCCTGAACCGCTTGATCCACGTCCGCTTCTTCAGCAAGAGCAATCTGCGTGATTACTTCTTCAGTCGCTGGATTTATGGTGTTGAATGTCTTGTTGGAGCGCGGCTCCACCCATTTTCCACCGATAAATAATTTCGTTTGTGGTAGTGCGTATTTTGTTTCCATCTAAATCTCCTGAAGCGTTATTTTCGGATTTGTTCACAGAAGATCGCAAAGATCGCGAAGATATTGTTTCCTTTGCGTTCTTCGCGATCTTCTGTTTAAAAAAATACATCGCATCTGTCATTTTCCGCGAAAATTTGGTGGGCGTCGCTCTGTATAAGCGGCAAGGCCTTCTTTTGCATCATCACTCTCGAATAGTTGCTGCTGGAGCTCACGTTCCAGCGCCAGCGCGTCCTGAAATGCAATTTCGGATCCAGTAACCACGGCCCGTTTGATGCTTCCTACAGCTTTGCTGGCCTTCGAAGGCGGTAAGAATTGCTTTGCATATTGCATCACCTGTTCCCAAAAATTTTCACCTTCAAAGACATGATTTAAGAGGCCCAATTGTAACCCTTCTTCAAACTCGAATGTTCGGCCAAGCGCCATCATCTCGATCGCTTTCGATTTTCCGACCACCCGGGCCAGCCGTTGTGTTCCACCTGTGCCCGGTAAAACTCCAAGGTTTACTTCAGGCAATCCAATCTTTCCGCCCCCTTTCCTTGCGAGCCGGATATCCGCAGCAAGCGCCACTTCGAGACCGCCACCAACGCAATGCCCGTTGATCGCTGCGATCACCAGTTTCGGAGTTTGTTCCAGCCTGTTCAACGTTTCATTCGCATGAAGACAGAAGTAATACTTGAACTCCGGTGTGACACTTTGAAGCATTTTAATATTTGCTCCCGCACAAAAAAACTTATCTCCGCCGCCCGTCAACACGAGGACATGAACCTGTGGATCAAAACGAGCCTTCAGGACCGCCTCATCCAGCTGTCGCATCATTTCATAGGAATAGGTGTTTGCCGGAGGATCGCTCAATGTGAGAATCGCAATTCCATCATCCTGACGGTATTCCACTGATATTTCAGTCATGATTCTTTGCACTCCAAAAAACCGTATAGTATAATACGACCTTCTTATAAAAGTGACTAGTGATCAGTAAACAGTGAACGGAACAAACGTCGATCCAAAAGACAAACATATCTCTGATCTCCTCACGAAATGTGAAACTTCGATTCATTCCAGGAATTTCGAAGAGGCCATAAACGGCTGCCGCGCCGTGCTCCATATTTCTCCCGAGAATCAGCGGGCGAAGGAATTAATGGATGAAGCTCAGAGCAAACTCGAAGCCGAACTGTTTACAAGGGAGAATCTTCGAAAGGCGCAGGAATTCTTCAAGCTTCGGGATTATCAAAAAGCCATCAACGAATGTCAAAAAATCCAGTTGCTCGATCCTGATCATGAAGCGGTCAACGATCTTCTAATGAGAGCTCATGAGAAACTTGAAGCGGAACCGTTCGTCCAGAACTT
Source organism: Acidobacteriota bacterium (assembly GCA_046714535.1). GTDB lineage: Bacteria > Acidobacteriota > HRBIN11 > JAKEFK01 > JAKEFK01 > JAKEFK01. The sequence continues at coordinate 3,494 of JBKKAT010000610.1, forward strand.
CATCAATTCAGGTCGATCACTCTTTGAAAGCGGCCTTTACAACGAGGCGATTGCTCAGTGGGAAAAGGTTCGTTCGATCGATCCTGAGTACCCGGATCTGGATCGCTTGATCAATAATGCGCGACATATGATGGGTTCTGAAGCCGCGCCCAGTGGCGAGCCTTTGTTCGATCTGGAATCGCCCATGCCAAGCGAGGAATCACAACCGGAAGCCGATGGATTCGGGTTCGTTTCCGATCATGACAGGATTCGTCAATTGCTGGACGAAGGAGATCGTCTCTATAACAACGAGCAGTATCAGGGAGCCATAGAAGTATGGTCGGAAATTTTCATGCTGGATGTGAATCATCCGGATGCTCTGGAACGGATTGAGAAAGCAAGATCTGCCGCAGGCGAGCAAAGACTCAAGGTAAAGGACATACTCAAAGAAGGGCAGAGCGCATACGAGCGTGGGGATGTCGATCAAGCACACGAGCTATTTACGAAAGTGAAAGCGATCGACGCGGAAAACTCTGAGGCGGCAAAATACCTGAACTTGATCGAACGTTCTGATGAGGAACCCAGTTTAGAAGCTCTGATCGCCAGCGGCGAAGAGGCAGAAAAGCGTGGCCAGTACCGGGAAGCTGCTCAGTATTTTTCGCAGGCTCTTGCTGTGGATACCGAAAACGCAGTTCTGGCAGACAAGATCAAAAGCCTGAACTTGCTTGCCAAGCGAAATGAACAAAGCAAAAATCTTTTGGGAAATGCCAGAGCATTTGTTGCTGAAGGAAAATTTGAATCAGCGCGTCATGCGTTGACAAAAGTTCTGGAAGGAGATCCCACTCACGCCGAAGCTCTGGAACTGATGCGCACTGTAAAGGATGCTGCCCCTGCAGCCGCTTCAGTAGCGCCGTCAGGGGCGATGAGAGGACCTGCACCCACCGCTGCGAGACGCGGACTTCCTATCAGCCCGGCCTTATTGATCGGATTGTTCGTTTTAGCTGCTGCGGCGGGCGGCTACTTTTTCT
>JBKKAT010000611.1:0-6135 GCA_046714535.1 Acidobacteriota bacterium
CTTGCCAGCCGCCGTTCAGGGCACGCGATTTGGTCCATCCCGCTTTTTGTAACTCTCGCGCCACACGAGCGCTTGTGGCTTCGCTTGGTCAAGCACAGAATGCGGTCAGCCATGCCTCTTTTGGCAGGCTTTTCGCGGTAACTTCCTCGACAGCATGATCCGGCGAAACTCTAATTGCGTCTCTGGCCTGAAGTCCATCCAGCGAGCTTTCACGGCGAACATCCAGAACAAAGACATTCTCTCCCATTTTTTTCAGATCCAGCATCCGCTCAATGGTGATAACGACATCCTGATTAGACTCAGAAATCACTTTTGTTTCATCCGGGCTTCCAACGAACATCTGAGATCCGCCATGCAAAAGGACTGAAAGCAAAACCACAAAACAGCAAATGGCAAAAAGGGGTTCAACACCCGGAGTACCGGCAAACACAGGCAGCAGCATCAAAAGCAATGTGCTCAATCCTCTCGGTCCGAACCAGGCAATTAGCAATTTACTCCGGAGATCCAGCCCAAGACCCCAGAGAGTTGCCAGGAGCACAACGGGGCGAATCAAAATTACACCGACCGCAAACATCACAACTTGAAAATTCAAGCCGGTGAAACCCTGCCAGATCAGCGATGTTCCAAACAACACGAAAGTAAACAGTAGAGCCATCTCCGCTGTTGTTTCTCCGTACTCCAAAAAACAGTCGCAGAGATCTACGTCCAACAATGTAATCACCATTCCTGCGGCAAATGCGGAGAGAAAGCCGCTCCCATGCACAGCTTCGGCGGCTGCATAAGCGAGAAATGCGACACCAAGAGAATAAAGAGATTCGTAATCTCTCCGGATCCCAATCTTTTTTCGAATGAGCTCGAGTACACCGATGGAAAAAAGGCCCACAACGATGCCGGCTCCGGGTCCGAGCAAGAACAAGTGAACACCGAGTTCCACCATGTCATTGCCGGAAAGCCAATTCGTTTTGAGGAACGCCATGCAAATCAAGACAATTGGGAGGAGTACAACATCATTCAGGCCACTTTCCAGCCGGAGTCCCTGTTTAGCCGGTTCTGGTAAATTCGGATTGCGAATCAAACCACGCAGCATTACCGGATCTGTAGACGCAAGCGCCGCCCCCAGTAAAAAAGCTGCAGCAAAAGGAAGATCCAATAACTGCCAGGCGGCCAGACCGATCAGAAATGCAATCAGCAATGTTCCCGGGCCGAGTATCATGAAAGCCAGTTTTGCGTGACTCTTCACCTCACGGATATTCAGGCTCACTGCATCTGTGAAGAGTACGAGCACCAGACTCAAGACGGAAACAGCGCGCAGGAGAGGCGAGTTGAGATCAACATCCAGAAGCTTCAAGCCTGAGGGGCCCAGGATTGCGCCCATCAGGATAAAAACAGCGACCTGTGGAATTCGCTTTTTTTCAATCACACCGGACAGCAGCGCTGCGATGATGATGACCATTCCAACGAGCGCGAAGGTCGCAGTTAAGAGTTCCATTGACTGCTGCCATTATAGAGCGAAAACTTTGGAGGTAGAGGCAGGGCTTGTCCCTGCCCGCGCGGGCGACCACAAGGGTCGCCCCTACGTACTATTACGACTTGGGGGGAGGCTTAAACCGGAGCGCGATGTGATCCTGAATCCAGTGATCGTCCCACCATTCCGTTGGGTTGATGGGAATGCCTTGAAGAAAAAGGCCAAAATGCAGATGGTCACCGGCAGCCATACCTGTCTCGCCACTGCGCCCCAACACCTGTTTTTTCTTTACGGACTGGCCCGTCTTAACATCCATCGAGCTGAGATGCCCATACAAGGAAACGAGACCATAGCCATGATCCACCAACACGCAGTTTCCGTAGATTCCCAGATAATCAGCATAAATCACCACGCCATCATTTGCTGATTCAATCGGGTATCGTTGGACCACAGAAAGATCAAAACCAACGTGATCTTGATGATCGATCACCTTTCCTTGATAGATATAGGTTCGATGATCGGCAAACAGAGCCTCCACCTGTGAATTGCTCAACTGTAGGAAAGGACCGTTCCATAAAAAGCGCTGCGGCGATTTTTTAGAGAGTTTTGTAATCGTGTCATGGTTCAGCTTTCTAAGCTTGTTGTTAATTTCAAGGAAAGTTTTCACCGGATCACCCTGATCCTGTACCTCCGTGCTGCGGGATAGAATCTCAGGAACCACCTTCTGAAGAAAAGCGTCCTCGATTTTGATGTCACTGCTGCGAAATTTCTTGGGAAACAATTTGTACCAGAATCCAGCCATTGCCTGGTTTCCGGCGGCATCGCGCGCGACAATTTTCAATGAGCTTTTCGGATCGGTATTGTAGGCGAAAGCGAAAAGAGAGAATTTCAGATCCTTATCTCCGCCCGCCACAGGAAATCCGGGGAAAAAATGGGGTCCGGACTGAACGCCGAATACTTCTGCATCCGGGGAAACACGGTAAACAACACATTCTGTTCCACCCTGGTTGATGTAATGCTGACCGGAAATCACTTCCAGCCGCGGAGGATGAATGTCAAACACAAACTCACGTTTCAAATTCGTCCGGTTTCCCCGGAAAAAATTTCGCAAGGAATTGTCTACAGCAAAAATTTCCAGCGTTGCCGGACCTTCTTGAATTTTCCATTTCTCCGCAAGTAGTTTGCCGATGTCGAAATTCTTCTGTTCTTGATCACCGGTTTCCCAGAACTTCATCATTGTCGGACCCGCGTACTTTTCGTCGACCAGAGAAACGACCTGACCTTTGTGCGTCAAATTCACGGAAATTCCTTTGAGTCCGCTGCGGGGATCCTGCACAACGAGCGAAACGGATGGGGTTCGGCCGAGTGCCTTGAATTCCCGGCTCAAGCGAACATCCGGTTTTTCTCCTTCCCAACGTTTCCAGCTCATGATGAAGCCTGCAATGACTAAAATGAGAACAATGAACAGCAAGATGGGGAGCAGTTTGAGCCTGCTTTTATGTTCTCGATACATTCTGTTTTTCATCTCCATTCCTTCCTTACTAAAGAGAGTTTATGACTTTTATTGAAGTTCGGTAGGTTTTATGCCGGTTGGACTGGCAATTTGCCATCCGTGCGATTATAGCAAACCGAAAATCAGGTGCTCACACAGCACATTTTGCTTATACTGCTTTTGAAGATGAGCGTAAACCGGGCGATCCAATTTGGTGTTCTACTGCTTCTGATATTCGTTATCTCTTGCGAGGCGGAGGAGGCGCCTCTGAAATTGCTAAAACAGCTTTCGCTCGGTCCGAAAGAGATCAGCCGGATGCTGCGAGGAGAGATTGTGGCAAAAAAGCTGGAGACCAGCGACAAACGGGACGTCGCCGTCCTGGGAGTCATGATGCTGGATGTTCCCGCTATAGCCACGGTGGATGCCGCGCGCGACATCAAAACATTCAAACAGGGAAAAGAAATTTTAGGTCTCGGCAAGTTTGTCAGTTTTGATGCAAGTGAGTTGAAAACTCTAACGCTCGAAGATGGCGAAATACAGGAATTGGGAAATTGCCGGGTACGCGATTGCGATTTCAAATTGCCTGGTGCATGGATCGAGAAGCTGAGAAACGAAAAAAATAAACAGAAGAGAGCCCAGTTGTTTCGAGTTCTCGTAGCAGATTACGCAAAGGACTATTCTTTGCGCGGCGGCAAAGCAGTTTTGAATTACGAAGGCACGAAACATCCGGTGCCCGCGCAAAAAGAATTTGAAAGTATTCTGGGACAATCCACTTACCTGAAAGACCTGGCTCCTGACTTTTATCAATACCTTAAGGATTATCCCGAGAAACCGCCGGCAGACATCGAGAATTTCATCTACTGGTCACGCGAAAAATTTGGTTTTAAACCTGTGACGAACCTCACGCACGTCAGCACGTTCAAGTGGGTACGTCCTGATTTCAGCGGATATATGATCGCATCGCGGCAGATATTCGCCGATCACTATTGTGACGCTTCCCTGGGGTTAACCATCCTGATCGATCGCTCACTTAGTGAGGGTAAATCGCCAGGCTCCTACCTGATCTACATCAACCGTTCACGAATCGATGTGTTGGGCGGTTTCCTGAGCACTTTCCGCAGAGCGCTTACTCTACCGCGCATTCGCAGCGGATTGGAATTGCATATGAAGACAATGAAGGAGCGGGTCGAAGACAAAACCGGAAAGCAGACCAGGCGACCCAAATGATTTTTAACGCTTCTTCACCATTTCTGTCCAGTTGAAAACAACCATGATGGGCGCAAAAATCGCCTGGGCAGGTGCGGAGTTGATCAAGAAACGCTGGCCATCGGCTGTGGCAACGTATTGATTGCGGTCACTGCCGATCAGTCCTTGCGGAATGACAAACGTTGGGAACAGGGGGACCGGGACGCCTGCATCAAACGTATCTCCGGCATTGACTTCCACAGCCATGATTTTTCCATCCGGCGCAAGGTAATAAAGCTCCTTTCCATCGCCACGCCAGTATGGTTGATCGCCGCCGCCCGTTGAGATTTGCCATTTCCCGCTTCCGGCATCGGGAAAACGCCGAACATATATTTCGGAGCGTCCGATTTCATCCGATCCGTAGGCAATCCACTTTCCATCAGGCGAAAAACGTCCGTGTGCCTCATTGAACTCCGAACTCACATAGGAGCGCGGCTTGCGATCTCCGGAGAGCGGTAAATACCACAGATCGTATTTTGTTTTTGGATCTTCGTGCTCAAACAAGATGTATTGTCCATCAGCGCTCCAGTCGTCGGAAAACTGCGCATGTTGCATCGGAAGTAAATTTCGCTGGGGCGCGGTCCCACTGGCAGTTTGTTCAAAGAGATCAAAAGAGTCCTTGCTTCGGGAGGCATAAACAACCTTGCTGCCATCAGCGGACAAGAGTGAACCATAATGATTTGAATCCGTATCATTGGTCAAACGGCTGAAGGTTTTTCGCGAGAGATCGGCAGTCCAAAGATTCACCCGGCCTGTTGTCAAGTCCACCTGGCCCATAATCAGTTTCTTCTCATCCTTTGACAGTGTTGGCTCAATAATTTGTCCCGGCTTTCCCAAATCAGCTATTTGTTTTCCCTGCCGGTCCATCCAAACAAGCTGCGTGTTAATCAGATCCACATTCGAATAGGAGAGAACGCCGCTTCCGGAAACAGAAAAAGCATGATAGGCGCCGTCAAAACTCACATCTTCAACAATCGGATAGGCGTCTCCGGTCAGTTCTAATTTGTCCAGATCGAAAGGACTCACCATTAAGTTGTTTTCGCGAACAAAAAGAATCCATCCAGGTTCTACGATCTCCGCACGTCCTGGGTTCTCCAGCACACGTTTGATGTTTTGAGAATCCAGGCTGCCGATATAAATACCCCGTGTTTCCAAATCACCGCCGACCTGCATCAGGAAATGATTTCCATCGGGTAGAAATTGCGGATGAATGATGGTGCGGTCGGATACCTCCGGAAATATGGGAACAGGCGTTCCACCAGATGCTGAAACGCGAAGTATGGCCGTAGCTGTGAAGTTCGGCGAAAAAATAATCACACCGTCCTTGTTCCAGCTTCCACCCCTTCCGACCGGTGCTTGACAAATTGTTTGAGGGGGACCTTCCAGCATGTCGATTTTCTTCAGTTTTCCATCAGCAAAAAAGCCGATGTAGCGATTGTCCGGAGCCCAGAAAGGATAGTTCGCATTACTGGTTCCAGGCAGTATTTTAGCGTTGGCCCATTCGGTGGACCTCACCCAGAGGGCAACTTCTCCGGTCAGAGTTTTTGCGACGAAGGCGACGTTTTTTCCGTTTGGAGAAATTGCCAGATGACCGGTGATTCGTGTCTCTCCTTCCGGGACGATGGAAAGTCGAACCAGTGATCTGTCTTTAGACGCTCGAGTTGTATAAAGAAAAATAGCAGAAGCAAGCAGCAGCAAAGTCGCGATGAACCATCCAATCCGTTCCCAGTTTTTGCGTCTCACCACTTTACCGGTGACTGCTGTCGGTGTGCTTTGCGATGTTTCCGCGATCCACCTCAGTTCACTCGAGACATCGTGAGCATTTTGCCAGCGTTCCTCCGGATCCTTCGCAAGACATTTTCTGATCACGTGATCTAAAGCAGTTGGAACTGCTGGTTGAACGCTCGAAACGGGCGGAGGGTCCTTGGATAAT
>JBKKAT010000612.1:0-4792 GCA_046714535.1 Acidobacteriota bacterium
CGCTCAGCCATCGGCCTACATAGCCGCTACACATAAAATCTATCATTTTCCGGAAAAGGAGAGTTTCATAGAATTCGAAAGTTTACAAAAGTAGGGGAAACGGCTCACGAGCACAATCAGGATTACGAAATGAATGGCGGACCACCCCAGTCCAAGTGTTCGAAGTCTTTCGAGTCCATGATCAGACTGTTCGGCGATGCCCACACTTTCATTTGAGCACCTGAGTTGAAACGCAGGTTTCGTGCGCTTAGGATGGGGACGGATCGCTTACTCAAAGAAGGATTCGAGACGAAGCGGATGTCTGAACTGCTACGCGTCACCGAGAAAGCCTATGTCAAGGATAAGTTGCGGAACTTCTGCAACCGTCAGATTCAGTATGGCCACCTCGATGGCTCACTCGGGTATCTTCCAATTCTCTCATTCTCAGGCTATACCAAGAGCGGCGATTTCAACAAATGTCTGCTAGTTCTGGAATCTGCGCTCGATGAAATTTTCTCGGATCACAGGATCAATGCACTCGTGATCGATGTGCGAATAAACTTCGGCGGTGCTGACCCGTACGGACTCGCAATTGCATCGCGACTGGCTATTCAAAGATCGGTCAAATCATCAATTTGTTATAATCCAACTGCATGGAAATTCTTTCCGGTTCAACCATAGGACCTTACGAAATTATTGATCTGATTGGGGCAGGTGGAATGGGAAAAGTTTATCGTGCGCGCGACCCACGGCTCGAACGGTATGTTGCGCTGAAAATCATTTCGCCTGAAGCGATTGGCAATCCGCACCTGCAGCGCATGTTTATTCAGGAATCACGTTCTGCAAGCGCTCTCAATCATCCGAACATACTCTCCGTTTACGACATCGGAACGGAGAACGAGATGCAATACATCGTTTCCGAGCTTGTGGAAGGGGAAACTCTCCGTAAGATTCTGTATCGAGGGCCGGTGCCGCTACGAAAATTTCTGGACATTGCAACCCAAATCGCTGCGGGACTGGCTGCTGCACATGAAGCGGGAATCGTTCATCGCGATCTAAAACCTGAAAATGTCATGATCACCTCCGATAATCGTGTAAAGCTCTTGGACTTCGGACTTGCGAAGGTGGTGATTCCGGAAACGGGTGGAGACGCAGACGCTACGAAGTCGGCCTTCCTTACTGTCGCAGGCGTAATTATGGGAACTGCTACCTACATGAGTCCGGAGCAAGCACGCGGAGAAGTGGTCGATTTTCGAACGGATCAATTCTCATTCGGCTCAATTCTTTACGAAATGGCTACTGGTAAAACAGCGTTTGAGCGGGAAAGCGCGGTCCAAACTCTTTCGGCAATCATCACAGACGAACCTGAGCCAATTGCATTATTGAATGCGAAACTACCCAATGCACTTCGCTGGCAAATCGAACGATGTCTTTCGAAGGACCGCAAAGGTCGATACGGAGCTACGATCGATCTTTATCACGAGCTCCGCGATTTTTGGACCCATCTTTCTGAAGCTTCCAGTTTTGAGACTGTTTCCCGGACTGCGTCAGTCGTTTCGGGAGGGCTGCGACGTCGCCTCATTCAGATCGCAACTGTTAGCCTGATTTTTGTCGTGGGGTTACTAACAGCATTATTCTTTGCTCCACAAAGTGGACCCAATCCTGTCTCTTATCGCTTCACGCCGATAGAGACTTCGGGCTCAGAGTCAGACTGGTCACCGGATGGAAAATCGATCGTTTACGCAGCAGATGTAAATGGTGTTACGCAGATTTTCACACGAAATTTTGAGGCTCTGACTCCCGTTCAACTGACTCAAGCAAAAACGAACTGCATGCAACCATTCTGGTCGCCTGATGGCACGCGCATCTATTACACCGGTTGGCAGGAACAACGTGCTTCCCGCTCGGATCTCTGGATCGTTAGTATTGCAGGCGGATCACCGGTTCTGGTGCAAAAAGGGATCCTGACTGCTACCATTTCTCCGGATGGCAAAACTTTGTTGTCACTTCGCAATTTAGACAAGGATCAATTTTTTGCCCTTTCCAAAAGTTCTCCAGCCGGCGCCCAACCGGAACCATTCAGACATCCCATTTTTGATAATAAAAAGATCCTATCCGGAAAATTAAAATTCTCAGCCGATGGAAAAAGAATTGCTGCCATTCTGGAAATTTACGGCACCGGGAAGGAGTTTTGGCTGATCGAATATCCATCCGGTCAGGCCAAACAACTTTTCAAGTCCAGCAGTGATCATATGAATAGCATTAGTTGGATGCCGGATAATCGGTACGCAGTAGCCAGCGGATCTATGTTTCATTCGGACCCGACAACACAACATCTCTGGCTGCTGGACATGGACAAAGAGAACGCCACAAGTCTCACATCGGGAATCAATATTGAAACATCGCCTTCAGTGGACCCACAGGGAAAACGAATCCTGTTTAGCATAACGGAAGCACAACACGACGTCGTTGAAATCCCGTTGGATGGTGGACCACTTCGAAATCTCATTGCTACGAATCAGATAGAGATGGCGCCGGCCTGGTCTCCTTTCGGAAAATACCTGGTTTACGAATCGCGCAAGACCGGGAAATCTGTGATCTGGTTGCGAAATGTGGAAGAAGGATGGGAACGACCGGTCGTGACACCCGATGATTTTCCTGATAGTCCAACGCTCTTCTTTTCGCGCCCGTGCTTTTCGCCTGATGCGCAACGCATCATATATCACCGCATCACGAATAAAGATGAAAGTGCATTATGGATTTCACCAGTAGCAGGAGGCACTCCTGTACATGTTTACAAAGAAAACCGCAAGCAATTCGCTCCGAGGTGGTCGCCCGATGGGAATTGGATCATTTATGTGTATCAAAACGGGAGCTACGGAATATCGAAAGTTCGTGTTGATGGAAGCGTCCCACCAATCGATTTGATCCAGGTTGATATGTTCTATCCTCCTTATCCATCTCCTGATGGAAAATATATTCTCTATCAAACAAATAAGGGTCTCCATATCATGACGTCCGATGGAACGAACCAGCAACTGATTTCTGCAGGCCTTTGGCATTCAAGTGGCTGGTCGAACGATGGCATGAAGATTTTTGGTGTCAAACAATCCGGCGATCGTCATTTACTGGTTGTTGAAGTAGCGCTTGCGGATAAGAAAGAACGAATCATTTCCGATCTCGGTCCGGCTCCGCTGATTGTATCGAACACTCCCATGATCGGGTTCAGTCTCGCGGCCGATGGAAAAAGTTTTGTGACGTCCCGCTTCATCTCCAGTTCAGAGTTATGGATGCTGGAAAATTTTGAAGAACCCTCCGGATTCTCCCAACGCTTCTTTAAAATGCAAAGGGATTGAAACCGAGCCGGAACATCAAAAAAATAAGGGAGATCTCTTACTGCACGATATCCATGGCAGGGTTTTGCCTGTATTGGCAAGGCGACTACCGTTTCAATTCTTCCAGCCAGTTGAGCACGACGTTTAACTGTGTTGTTGGAGCTTGCTTCTGATTTTCTTCGATCATGATGAAGTGTTGACCGTCGGGCATTACGGCGTAGGAAACGCCCGGTACATTCAGGAATGGTCCTTCGAACATTTTCTTCGGCGTTTCGGCGCGAAATTCAGGCTGTGTCTCTACGCCAACTGACATCCACGTCAGTTTGTTACGGTAAAACAGGGTGCGACCGTCAGGCGACCAGTTCGGTTCTTCGCCGCCACCGTTGGAAATCTGGCGCTTCCCGCCTGAGCCAGGAAAGGACCGCACGTAGATTTCATACTCACCGGATTCGTCCGAGACATAAGCAATCCACTTACCGTCGTGTGAGAAAGCGGGGCCCCACTCATTGAACTTGGTTTTGAGCCAGGAAAATGGCTTGCGGTCGCCATCTAGCGGGAATATGCTCAGGTCAAACCCGGAATCGACGCTATTTTCTTGAATGGCAAGGAGCTTACCGTCAGGGGAAAAGGACCCGGGCGCCGAATATGTGTAATTGCGTGTTGAAAGTATTTCGCCCGCATCACTGCCGTCCGCTGGTTGCAAAATCAGTTGAAACTGGTTTGGACCACTTGTTCGATAATAAGCGATTCGCTTTCCATCCGGCGTCCATAGAGGTCGATAGTTTGATCCTTCGAATGTCATACGGTTGAAAGTCCCGCGCGCTAGTTCATAGACCCACACATCGCTGGTCGCTTCCGTTATTGTTACCGCCAGACGCTCACCGTCCGGGGAAATGGTAATAGGACCGTAGGCCTGTGCTGGCGCTGAGAGTGGTTTGCTGATTCCCTGCCGATCCACCATTGTGAGTTTGCCAATCCACGCCGGTCCGCCACTCACGTAAACGAGCGTGCCTTCCTTCGAAAGCGCGAATTGCGCCGCGCCCCACTCTTCGATCCTGATTCCATTAATGAGCGTGACTGGCGGGCCGGTCACCTCAAGACGTGTCAGATCGAAAGGGGCAGCCAGGATTGAACCTGCGCGGGCAAAGACAATATGACCGCTCGCGGCGTACCTGGGGTTCGTGCCTCCTTTGAATATTACACGGCGCTCGCCCGTTGCTAACGAAAGTATGGCGATCTCCCCGTAATTGGGGTTATACGGTGTTTTGATGGTACACAACACAGATTTACCATCCGGTAAAAACTCGGGGTAAAAAGTTCTATCCTGGAACTTGTTTGGCAAGACCTCCTTACCGCCACCTGAAGGAGAAACTCGCGAGAAGTTCGTGCCCTCTGAATCGGCAAATACAATTGTGTCATCGGGGCCCCAACTCGCGCCATGGGGGATTCTGGCCTCACAAATCGTAACTGGCTCGCCC
>JBKKAT010000613.1:0-5110 GCA_046714535.1 Acidobacteriota bacterium
TTGTTTACATCTTCATATTCGGCATCGATCACTCCACCATCACCGGCTCCGGAGGGTGGAGTCTCCTGATCCGGCTGATCCGGCTGATCCGGTTGAGGCGAACCCTGCGCGCCTGCACTTGCGGTCTGCTTGTACAGCACTTCAGCGAGCTTGTGCGAGGCCTTCGTTAAATCGTTCAGTTTCGCTTCCATCTCATCTTTGTTTCCAGTTTCCACCGCTTTCTTGCAAGCTTCGATTGCGGTTTCGATATTTTTCGCTTCTTCTTCCGGAAGTTTCTCGCGGTTCTCCTTCAATAGTTTTTCAGTGTTGTAAATCATCGAATCCGCGCGATTGCGAACTTCGATCTCTTCTTTCTTCTTCTTGTCTTCTTCCGCGTGAGACTCTGCTTCTTTCACCATTTTATCTACATCATCTTTGTTCAAACCGCTGGAAGAAGTGATGGTGATTCTCTGTTCTTTTCCGGTGCCAAGGTCTTTCGCAGAAACGTTCACGATTCCATTCGCGTCAATATCGAAAGTTACTTCCACCTGAGGAACGCCACGCGGTGCCGCCGGAATTCCGACAAGATTGAATCTGCCGAGTGTACGGTTGTCGTAGGCCATCTCGCGCTCACCCTGAAGCACATGAATTTCAACTTCTGTCTGGCTATCAGCCGCAGTGGTAAAAATTTCACTCTTTCGGGTCGGGATTGTGGTATTTCGCGTGATCAATTTCGTGCTGACATGACCTAGAGTTTCAATGCCGAGAGACAGTGGTGTGACGTCCAGCAACAAAATGTCTTTGACGTCGCCTGACAAAACGCCTGCCTGGACCGCAGCGCCGATCGCAACAACTTCATCCGGATTCACGCCGCGATGAGGATCCCGTTCGAAAAGTTCTTTCACGATTTGCTGAACTTTCGGAATACGCGTGGATCCACCCACAAGAATGACTTCATCGATATCGCCGGGTTTCAGACCTGCATCAGCAAGAGCCTGTTTGCAGGGACCTACGCTTCTCTGAAGGATGTCTTCCATTAAGCTTTCCAGCTTCGCGCGCGACAATTTCATCAAAAGGTGTTTCGGACCGGATGCGTCCGCAGTGATAAAAGGAAGATTGATTTCTGTTTCCAGAGTTGTGGAAAGTTCCATCTTTGCTTTTTCAGCAGCTTCCTTCAAACGCTGCAACGCCATACGATCTTTGCTCAGATCAATTCCCTGATCCTTTCTGTATTCTTCGATAATCCAATCGATGATTCGTTGATCGATGTTGTCACCACCAAGATGTGTATCTCCGTTCGTGGCTTTCACTTCGACAACGCCTTCGCCAACTTCAAGAATCGAAATGTCGAACGTTCCTCCACCGAAATCGTAAACGGCGATGGTTTGATCCTTTCGCTTGTCCATTCCGTATGCGAGCGCGGCAGCGGTTGGCTCGTTTACGATTCGCATGACTTCCAGACCGGCAATCTGTCCTGCATCTTTTGTTGCCTGTCTCTGGCTATCATTGAAGTAGGCCGGAACCGTGATGACAGCTTTGCTGACTTTTTGCCCTAAATAAGCTTCTGCCGCTTCCTTTAAATAACGCAGAATTAAAGCGGAAATTTCCGGAGGTGAATACTGCTTTCCTAAGGTTTCTATGCGCGCACTTCCCGTTGAATCCTGCTCGACTTTATAGGGAACCATTTTGATTTCTTCCGGTACTTCTTCTCTCCGTCTCCCCATGAAACGCTTGATCGAATAAACTGTGTTTTCCGGGTTGGTGATCGCCTGTCTTTTGGCCACCTGGCCGACAAGCCGATCTCCTGATTTGGTGAACGCCACGACCGAAGGGGTGGTTCTTCCGCCTTCCGGATTCGGGATGATCACAGGTTGATCCCCTTCCATGACCGCAACCACTGAGTTTGTGGTTCCCAAATCAATTCCAATGATTTTACTCATAATTCCTGCCTCCTTTGCATTCAATATCTGTCCGAAACCACTAAAAACAAGTACTTTGGCTCCTTTTAGCCCCGTTTCAGACTTTGCACTTGAAAATATAGGATCTTAGTCCCTTATTGTCAAACATTTTTGATAACCGATCTTGTAACTAAATGTACGACAAAGATTTCGTTTTTAGTGTAATTTGCAGAATCAGGCAAACCTCTCATAATTATGTGCAAGTACCATTCGGGTGACCTTTGAATGAAAAAAGGCCAGGGATGGGAGGAGCAAAGATGGAAGTTGTGATTGAAGTTTGCGATATATGCGGAAAGAAGCACGGCATCATGCTGAAACGTGATGGTGTTGCTTTCGGCGATCGGAGCTGTTTTCTAGACTTCTGCAATTCGGTATGGCTTCGCTGGGAGAGGGAAGCATTTGAGGCTCGTGGTATTGTTGGCAAAAAGGGTTCGGAGCCTATTCCGGAGGAACTCGAGATCATCGAAAAAAGTATTGTGAACGAATCTGTTCGCTCGTTTGCAGCGAAAGTCGTTAAGTAACTTTTAAAGGGTGTTAGTGGCTGCTGCCATAGTGGCCAATCCTGCCGAAAATATTCCTTTCGATGTCTTGTGACCAAGATTCTTTTCGTCTATATTTATCTCTCACATGTCCGAACAACTGACAGACGAACAGGTTCTGGAACAAGAAGTTAAGCGGCATATCTCCGTCACATCCTGGGACAAGCTGATCGATATGCTTGACAAGGTTGTGAACTGGGGGCGTCGCTCCTCATTATGGCCGCTGCAGTTCGGACTTGCTTGCTGCGCCATTGAAATGATTTGTACCGCCGCTTCCCGTTTTGATATTGCACGGTTCGGCGCAGAACTTTTTCGCGCAACACCACGCCAGGCGGATCTGATGATCGTTTCGGGAACGGTTGTAAAACGAATGGTCCCCATGATCGTTCGTCTCTACAATCAAATGCCCGAACCCAAATATGTGATTTCCATGGGCGCTTGCTCTACCGGAGGCGGACCGTTTAAAGAGGGATACAACGTGGTCAGCGGCATTGACGAATTCCTTCCCGTTGACGTTTACGTTCCCGGATGTCCTCCCACTCCCCAGGCGCTCCTAGATGGACTCATCGCCCTTCAAAAGAAGATTGACGGTGAGTCGATTCGGGATGCGCGCTGGTATTCCAAAGATGGCCTTGCTGCGTGTGTGGTGCCCTTGTTAGGTCCCGATCTGGTTGATCCGCGGCAAATGGATGAAATTCGGGATGCTTTCAAGAACCCGGAAAAATATGAACGCACTTTTGACAAATTGCCGAAGCGACATCCTTCTCCAGCACTGGACGCTGCAGCTGCGGAAGGCGCGCCTGCGGAACCCACTCCCGCGCAGAACCTGGCCGCCGGCATCAATCAAGCACTGAAAACGGGACCTGTCCAGACCCAAAAAGATAACCTCGTAGTAAATCCTTCTAATTCATTAGAAGTCTTCCGACATTTGAAAGAAGTTCATGGTTATGACTATCTTGCAAATCTTACTTCCGTGGATTTCGGGGATTCATATGAAGTTGTTTACCATTTAGCGTCGACCACCAAAGGGGGACCGTTGCTTGGCGTGAAAGTCAGGACCGGGAAAGAGGATCCTGTTGTGCCGTCATTAACCTCTCTGTGGTCCGGCGCAAATTTCCAGGAGCGCGAAGTCTGGGACATGATGGGAATCCGTTTTGAAGGTCATCCCAGCTTGAAACGAATCCTTTTGTGGGAAGGTTTTGAAGGCTTTCCGCTCCGGAAAGATTATCTGGAGCCTTACTACGAAGAGCCTGGCAAAATCTTTTCCAGCCGGTGGCGCGAAGGAAACCATCAGCGGGCCGAAGAGCGGGTCCCATTCCATCGCAACGTGATCTATCCCAGGGGCTGGAATCCTGATCAATGGACGCCCACCGGTGATGATCTGGAGACGCCGATCGGGGCGGTTACCACCGAAAGGATGAGCCCGGATCAGTTATTGATCAACATGGGGCCTCAGCATCCCAGCACTCATGGCGTGTTCCGGATGAAGCTTTTGATCGAAGGGGAGAGGGTCACAGGACTCGAACCGGTCATGGGATATCTGCATCGCAATCATGAAAAAATCGCTGAACGAAATACTTATCTCATGAACATGCCGTTCACCGACCGTCTCGATTACATCTGTTCGATGGGAAATAACTTTGGCTACTCCCTCGCGGTGGAAAAATTGATGGGAATCAAACCACCGGAGCGCGCTGAATACATCCGCATCATCATGGCGGAGCTGACCCGTATTGTGAATCATTTCTGGGCCATCGGATTTCTCCTGAACGATCTGGGCGCTTTCTTCACACCCGCGCTGTATGCCATCGAAGAACGGGAATTGATTCTCGACCTTTTCGAAATGGCGTCCGGCTCCCGGATGATGTGCAACTATTTTCGCTTTGGTGGAGTTGCGGAAGACTTGCCCGATGAATTCATTCCTCTTGCGAAAAAAATTGTGTTGGATCGCCTGCCTCGCGCAATCGATGAAATGGACAAGTACCTGACCACAAATGAAATTCTGGTGAATCGTTGCAGAGGCGTCGGCGTGCTGAAGGGCGCGGATGCAATCGCATACAGTGCCGCGGGTCCACTCCTGCGCGCCGGCGGAATCAATTACGATGTGCGCAGAAATAATCCCTATTCGATTTATGACCGGTTTGATTTCAACGTAGTGGTATATCAAAACGGTGATATCTACGACCGTTATATGGTGCGGATCGATGAAATGCGCGAATCCGTCAAGATTTTGAAGCAGGCAATGGAGCAGCTTCCCGGTGGCGAAATTTTCACCGGCAAAAAAGGCTGGCAGATTCGTGTTCCGGCCGGTGAAGCATACGGAAGAGTGGAAAATCCGAAAGGGGAACTTGGTTTCTATGTCGTCAGCGATGGGGAAGCTCATCCCTATAGATACCACGTGCGCGCTCCCAGCTTCATCAACCTGACCGGACTGGAACATATGTGCAAAGGACATCTGGTTGCGGACGTCGTGGCGATCCTGGGAAGCATCGATATCGTCTTGGGTGAAACAGATAGATGAGAGCTAGTGGGAGCGCGGGCATCCTTGCCCGCAAGAGCTAAGATGAAACTTTACGGCTTAAACATTTTTACCGGGATGGCGATTACCGCCCGGCATTTTGTCGAAACTTACGT
>JBKKAT010000614.1:0-3061 GCA_046714535.1 Acidobacteriota bacterium
GTTTTATTCTTCGTCAAGGAGCGCAGGGGCTAGGTTTCAATTGGCGACCAATCCGTGCCGATAGGATTCCCTTTGTCTTGGCTACGGCCTATCTTCCATTATAATATTCGGTGTTTCGGTGAGGTTACCCATTTCCTGAGAGCGAATGGGTGCTATACTCTCACAGCGACTTAAGGACGCATCATATCTATGCCAAAAGTAATTTTAGTGAATCCGGCGAGTGTAACCGTCGGTTATAGTTTTATCGCCCCCCGGTGGCTTTATGTACTTGCTCAAGCCACCCCGACCGATCTTGTCGGGGATCCCGTGCTCGTGGATGAAACGTTGAGCCTTTTTAATCCGGAAATCGTTGAGCCCGGGGACATTGTTGGAATCGGGATCACAACCGGCAACTGCAATCCCGGTTATCGCGTGCTGCGCGACGCAAAGAAACGGGGGGCAACCGTAATCGTGGGCGGGATTCACGCAACGATTTTTCCGCAGGAGCCAATTGAGATGGGGGCGGATGCTGTCGTTACAGGTGCCGGAGATGTGGTTTGGGGAAAAGCGGTCCGGGACGCATTGGCTGGAAAGCTGAACAAGTTATATGTGGGAGGAAAAGTTCCCGGTGACCAGCTTTTGACGGGGCGTTGGGATCTTCTCGATCCGTACCGGTACATGTTCGCTTCTGTACAGACCGTTGCCGGATGTCCGGAGAATTGCAGTTTTTGTTCCGTATGGGTCACGGATGGCCGGCAACCGCGCCAGCGACTTACAGACAAGATCATCGAAGAAGTAAATACACTTTACAAGATGGGATTCCGCTCCGTCATTTTCGCGGATGACAATTTTAATCCCTCTACCATCGGTAGAATTCAGAGGGAAACCAGTCCGAGTAAAAGATAGGAACTGGAAAAGGTTCGCGAGGAACGCCTGCAGTTTTTCGAAGAATACAGCAAAGCTGTTCCGAAAGACATTTATGCATTCACTCAGATGACTACTGAGGTGGTTAGCGATCCGGAATATCTCAAAGCGATGCACGATAAGATGCGCATACGCGCGGCGCTGATCGGTGTGGAATCTTTTTCAGAGGAAGGTCTCAAGGCTGCAAACAAGCAGTGGAATCCGGTCGGCGAAAAGATGGTGGAGACTATTCGGACGATCCAGCAAAATGGAATTTTTGTGCTTAGCTCGATTATTTGCGGTCTGGAAACAGATACTGTCGAAACCATTACGACCATGCGGGAATTTGCGAAATCATCCGGTAGCCTTCTTGCGCAATTTACACTTTACAGTCCTTTCCCCGGCACAGTTGATTTTTTTGAGATGATGCAGGACCACAAAAACAGATTGCAAAATGTTGCTGCCGAACCAAAACATAAAAACAAGATCCTGTACGACAAATACTGGACAGATCCGAAAAAACCTGCTGTTCTGATTCAACACCAGAACATCGATAGCACTACGCTGGTGAAAGAGATCAGAAAGAGCTGGGCAAGCTTCTACAGTTTAAAAGAAATTCGCAGGCGCGCCACGGCAACGAAGTGGCCCGTTATGGGGAAAATTCTTTACACGCTCGCGTGTTTGGGATTTAAAGCTCTTTACGCAGGTTCCGGTTTCTCAGCCGATTCCGTGAAAACCCGGAAAATGAAATTCTTTCCTACCCTCGCTCTGAAAAGCGCAGTCTACTTTCACAATAGCTTCTTCCGAAAGCAAACCACATAGGTATTCGCTGTCTGTTTTTACTGAACTTGGGGACGTACAACGTCCTTGACTGGTGACCTAATAGGTCACATAATATGACCATGAAAGGAACAAAAAGCATTCCGGCGGGGGAGTTCAAGGCCAAGTGCCTGGGGTTGCTGGATAAAGTTGCTCGAACAGGTGAGCCTCTGATTGTGACCAAACGAAACAAGCCTATAGCCAAAGTGGTTCCGATAAAGAGCAGCAGCAAGGGATCACTTCGGGGTAGCGTCGTATTTCACGGCGATATAGTGGGTGCGATTCTTGACAAGTGGGAAGCAGACAATTGATCCTTCTGGATACGCATGCCTGGCTATGGTGGGTGAGTGAGCCATCGCTGTTGAGCAGGTTCGCTGCCAAGGCGATAGAGGGAGCAGATGTAATTGGCGTTTCCGCGATCAGCTGCTTTGAAGTGGCCACTGCAGTGAGTAAAGCACGGATCAGCCTGGATAGAGATATTCTAGAATGGATTGAAGAGGCCCTCGCGTTTCCTCATGTTGAATTGGTTGCCTTGAGTCCGCGAATTGCTTTAAAAGCTACTCAGCTCGGTAGACAGTTTCATGGAGATCCTGCAGACCGATTAATAGTCGCCACCGCGATTATGGAGTCGGCCTCACTAGTTACGAAAGACCTGCGGATTCGCAAGTATCCAGGGGTTGTCCTGATATGGTAAAAAACTTTTCACGTTGAGCAACCAGGGGAGCGCAGGTGCCCCGCCTGCATAGGGGATCGCGGACGTCGCGTCCGCAAAGCCGGCTGAAAACCGGCGCGGCCGGCTAAAGCCGGCGGCCCATAATGCCGACTGAAGTCGGCGCTCCATAAGCATCATTGATGATCGCGCGGGATGGTCTCTTGCCACGTTTTTTCACGAACGAGTTTTCCATCCTGAAATAATTTGCGTTTATACTTGTAATAAAAATTATTGCGATCACTGCGAAAAGACAACTCGGCTTCCCACATGAGCACACGGTCCTTGAGCTCCACCGAGATGTTGTGTTTTCCCAGCAACTGAGTCTCTTCCGGATGATCATCAGATGTTTCATGAACGATGGTTTCCGTGTATCGTTCTGTGCCCCATGGATAACTAGTTCCGCCGCTGTTCGTGGCCCGCACTTTTGTGCTGCGGCGCGCAGTATCACGTTCAATCGTTCCTATTTCACCGTAGCCTGAAATTGTTCCCTCATCCAGAGTTACAAATTCCGGAAGGTCTTTCTCTTTTTCAGGTGGAAGGAAGATGGGCACTGGTCTTTTTTGAAAGGGTACGATCGGCAATATCAGTTTGGTCCCTGCTAAATATAACGATGTGGTTACCGGATACGGAGCGGGCCAGAACATTGGC
>JBKKAT010000615.1:0-3320 GCA_046714535.1 Acidobacteriota bacterium
CCATAACCCGGAGCGATGCATGTGCCCGCATTAACGGTCAAAGCAAAATTTTCAGTGTTGCCGCCCGAATTCACAACAACAATACGACTTTCTGTGTTGTATCCGGGACTGACCGCACTGACATTGAACGTAAAGCTACCCCCTTCAGGAAGCTGGACAGAGTATCCGCCAGTTGTCGGATTGGTAAAGATCGCGTCTATGGGCGCTCCACCAACTTCAATTCGTGCATAGAGCGGCCATCCATGCCCGGAGCCATCGGTCACAGTTCCGGCTACCGTCGCCATTGCTGCAACATCAAGAGCAAAGTCTTGATCCGTCGTTCCACCTTCCGTTACAGCAACTCCCGTAACGGTTTCAGGAACGTATCCAAATTTTGAGGCGGTGACGTCATAGGTGCCGGCCGCCAGGATCATTACATAATTACCGCTTGCATCTGTAAAGCTGCTCACTTGACCTGCCTGAACTTTAGCACCTTCAAGCGGCAGATTTGTTGAAGCATCAGTAACTGTGCCTGATAGCGTCCCTGCCGTTGTCGAACACCCTGCACCAAAGCTGGGTAATTTTCCAACACGTGTCTTAAAATCAAAGCTGCCGTCAGTTTCGTAATATTCGGTGGTGTACCAGAAAGTGCAGTCATCCACCGGATCGATGGACATGCTGCTGTAATCACCCCAGCGATTTGCTGAACCTGTTTGCACGCCGGTGCCGTCCCACATAACAGCTTCACCCTGAGTGAGTTGTCCTGGTGGATCTGTGGACAAGCGTCCAGCGTAGCGGATCTCCGGCTCGATGGAGCTGCTGGAGACGCTATAACCGACGAGCATATTGCCAGAGGCGTCCACAGCGAGACTTCCCATCCAACGGTGTAAACCATCATTGGGAGCAAACGTTCCACTCTGAAATACAGAGGGACTCGCAGGAGTCCGAATTTCTGTCCAACGAATGCCGGCGCGATCGCCGCCTACGTCAACTGAGTGGTTAACCCATAGAGCCTCATGAGTTGTAAAATTACGGTATTGAAGCCTGAACATTGTGAACTGACTCAATGTGTCAAGCAGCTCACCCGGCGCGCGCTGAGGAACGCAAGAACCAAAGCCGCATAACTCAGCATCAAATTCGGTTGTCGATATACTCACCGGACCGGTAAAAGTAGAACTAGCAGGATTGGTCCAATCCACATGGAATTGCCACAGCTTGTATTCATCATCTGTAGGATCAGGCGCCGTATCCCATACTTCATCATCGAAAGACATTACAAATGTATTCGGCGCACCAGCTGGAGGAAGAATGAATCCCTGAAGGTTTGACGGCTGGAGACTGAAATAACATTCACCGGATCCGCCGCAACCGATACCAGCAGGCGAACTCACAGGGAAAATTATCATGTCGGCCGGACCACCGGTTAGCATTTGATCACGCTCCATCGCAACTGCGACTGCCTGCGTGAAACTCGGATTGAATTCATTGAACGTCATGTAGTAGGCGTCAGGCCAAACACTAACCTTAGGGTAATCATTAAACCCATCTGAAACCTGAAACGCATATCTGTGATAACTGCCGGTTGGGTCACCGGTTTGGGAAACCGCGACACACTGGATGCCGGCGTTGATCGAAAACTGGCTTATCACCCAACGATCAGCCATCTGATCATAATTCGTTATGGGGTCACCATCGTTGTTCTGCTCACAAGGGCCACCGAATCCCTGGAAAAAGAAGTTGTTAGCCACAGGACCAAACACAACATTTCCATTGCGGTCGTATATTGTCGTGATCAGATTAATGGTCTGTACATAATGATTCGGTCCAATGTCGCCCTGTGTGTCCGGAGGAACGACTCGTCCGCCGGCAACTTCTTCGTTATCATCGTCACTGCCTCCTTCAAATGTCAGGAGCGGATCGGGTAATTGTCTTGTAGGAAGCTTCGTTTGCAACAATTGGTCAGTTATATAAGGTTGCGGACGAACCTGCCTTTTAGGAACCTCGATCTTCTTTGCGATGGGTGGCCAGGGGGCCATACGGGGCAACGGTTTCATGTTGCGCACCGGAATGCTCGTATCATGTTTAATTGCGCGCCGTACTATCGGCTGTATCGATGAAGTCGACTTTTGTTTTTGTATTTCTTTTCGATTATTGTTCTGGGCGGCGTCGATTCCTTGAATACATACGCCGCACGTTACGACGAAAATAAACAAAGACCAAAAAAAGAACTTTGTGTAACGGTTAGACATTACCTGCTCCATAAACGGTTGGTGGCGATTGGGGATAGAACGTCGAGCGGAAAATGTGCTCTTGAGGAATAACCTGGGTGTTCCCCATTGCAGCAGACTTCGCCTTGGTTAGCGTGAAAATGCAGAGCGATTGCGGACTTGATGGTGAACTTCCGGAATCCGGGCAACAACCCCTCGTACCTGTATAAAACAGGTGGCTCTTTCAAAAAGTTGACGGGTTAACGGATCTTTGAATATGAAGATTGCTGGACACCCCACATCGCTCGTCCTGGCAATCTAAGTAAAATGGCTTACGAGCTAACGGTTAGCAATTAGCGTGCCGGGAGCATTTTTTTTAAAGCCCCTCATAATATGTTGTGCGAATTTCACAAGTGAGTGACACTGAACCCTCAGTTTCGTTTGCACAAATTTTATAGCGCCATGAAGACATTGACCTAATGCGTCTCTTTCTCATGAACAGGACATCATCGAGAACGGTTTCACAGTATTGATACAGCTTACACAGAATTTTGGAAAAATCAATCATCCATATTAAAAACAAATTTCAACGAAGTAAAATGAATTCAAGAATGAAACGTGCTTTATGATAAGAAAAAAAAAGAGAGCCGCGTTGCATGATAGAAATCCGTTTTTCATCTTCCTGGTTGTGGTAGCGATTGGATTCACCGGCTATTTCGCATGGAGTCATTTTAGGCCCGAACCAGAAGTGATGTTGCCACGAAATCTGACACGTCTGGATCCGGCAGTGCAGGAACTAATCCAATTAAAGGTGATGGCAGCTACAGAACGACCAAGAGACGCATCAGCACATGGGGATTTGGGATTGTGTTATGAAGCGAATTCACTGTGGCAAGAAGCTCGCGCCAGTTTTGAAACAGCATCAAAACTCGATTCGAACGAGATGCTATGGCAATTGCATTTGGCTATCACTTACCGCCAGACCGGCGCGTATGAGGAAGCTCTTCAGTTACTCACGAAACTTTCCCGGCAATATTCTGATTCTTCTCCTATTCAGCAACGGCTTGGTCATGCGCTTGCAGAAAACGGAGATCTCAATGGAGCCGAAAGCGCTTTCCGAAAATTGATTGCTTT
>JBKKAT010000616.1:0-5079 GCA_046714535.1 Acidobacteriota bacterium
GTCACCAAGTCGGGAACCAACGATTTTCATGGTTCCTTTTTCAGTCTGTTCCGCAATGAAAACCTGAACGCGGAAACAGAAGCGGAAAAGAATGCCAAGGCAGCAGATCCGACATTAGAAACGCCTACACCTTACAGCCGTGAACAATTCGGCGGGTCCGTGGGCGGTCCGATTGCCCAAGATAGAGCTTTCTTCTTTGTTGCAGCCGAACGTTCTCAAGCGGATCAACAATCGATTGTTGATACTCAAGGAATTGCTCCTGAATTTGACGGAGTGGAAGCGGTTCCAACCGACGATACGCTCTTCACAGCCAAATTCACAGCGAATATTGACCCCACCCAGTTCCTGCAGGTCCGGTACGGACAGCAGAAAACCGAAACGATTTATGGTGCTGCGCCAAACTATGCGCCCAATGCTCGTGGAACTTTGACGAACGACTTCCATTCGTTATTGGCAAGCCATAACTGGGTTGTCAGTGAAGACAAGCTGAACGAATTCACATTCCAATATGCAGACTTCAAAAATGCGATCCTTCCCACATCGGAAGATCCTACTGAAGTCTTCCCGAATGGCGTGTATCTCGGCCAGAACATCAATACACCCCAAACAACGGAACAGGAAAAATACCAGTTCAAGGATGATTTCTCCTTTAGCTGGCGTGGAAATCACCACATGAAGGCCGGAATCAATTTTGTTCATGAGCCCCAGCTGGGTGGAACATTTACAACCGGCACGGTGCCTCAGTTCTACCACACTGGAAACGACAGAAACTCACCAGTCGAGCTCATCCAGTTCTTTGGTGGGATTTTTGCGGATGAGACACCCAACAAACAAACAGGGTTTTATTTCCAGGATGATTGGAACGTCAATGAAAAGTTGACATTAAATCTCGGCCTTCGTTACGACATAGTTACCGGACTGGAGATCGATCAATCCGGCAACTCCCTGTACAATGTTCTTCACAATAAAACGGAGAATTTCTCCTGGCTCAAGCCGTTTCAAGATAGCGCCGATGGCAGTTTTGAGAATGACAAGAACAATTTCCAGCCGCGCGTCGGTGCTGCCTACGATTGGAAAGGAGATGGCACAACGGTACTCCGCGGTGGTTGGGGATTGTATTACGACTTCCCCTACACCAATGCGAACCTGTTGTTCCCGCTTGCCGCATTAGGCGGTTACGGTACTGTTTATTCTCACCAGAACGCAGGTGGAATTCGTAATCCGGATGGAAGCTTGTTCCAGGTAGGCGATCCATTGCCTCCGAACCAGTTGCCTGCACCGATTGCAACCCCACGCGACGTGCTCTCACCGGATTGGAAAGTTCCGTATACAAGCCAGTTTTCAGCAGGTTTCAGCCATCAATTGAATGATAGTTCAGCGATTGATGTGGACTATGTTCACGTTGCAATTCGGGATCAATACATCCGATTCCGTTTCAACGGAATACAAAATGGAGTCCGCTTTGCTCCGAATCATCCGGCCTCTGCTCGTATCTATGCGACTCTGGGCGAAAGCGATTACGACGGAGTGAGTTTTGGTTATCGTGGCCGTGTATCCGATGGCATCCAGGTTCAAGCTTCCTACACACTCTCCAAAGTAGAAGGAAACACCCTGTTTGGCGCAGATGAATTCCGTCTCGGTTCGCCTCCAACCTGCACGCACTGTGCATTGGATTGGAGAGTCGGTCCTTTCGATGACCCGAGAATGTTCGGACCCCTGAACACCGATGCACGCCATCGCATTGTTCTGTCCGGAATTTTCGACCTGCCGTATGACATTACGTTTTCCGGATTCTTCCGGGCTAACTCCGCGAAACCCTTTAACGCATTTACCGGCGTGGATAACAATGGTGATGGAAACAACTACGATACCCCGGATGCGCATGTGAATTCGCGCCGCGGTGAACCATTCTCACAATTGGATATCCGATTCGCAAAGGGATTCGATATCGGAGACAGATTCCGTATTGAAGGGATTTTTGAAGTATTCAACCTCTTCAATGCGAAGAATCCCGGAGCAAATAACAACAGCGGGAACGCTTACAACGGTCTCATCGGAGATCCAGACTTTGGAAACGCAATCCTGTTTGCAGGCGATCCGTCGCAGGGTGAACAGAGACTTGCTCAGATCGGTTTCCGCGTAGAATTCTAATACAGTAGATTTTTACTGAGGGGTGGTCCGTTGGGCCACCCCTTTTTTATTGTCCCCATGATAAGATGGCATCCATGGAGTTGGAAGGTAAAATCGCGGTTGTAACCGGAGCCAGCAGCGGTATCGGCCGCGCGATCACGATGTTATTCCTTCAGCAAGGGGCTGAGGTTGCAGGGATTGCCCGGGGAGAAGAGACCCTGCGCGCCACGGCAAAAAACGAAAAGCGTTTTCATCCTTTTGCCTGCGACTTAACCAGTGAACAAGATCGGACTCATTGCATTCATCGGATCATGGTGCAATTGGGCGGCATCGACATACTGGTTCATGCAGCAGGCATCATTGCCAGCGGAACCATTGAAACAACAACATTGACGGATTGGGACACCATGATGAACATCAATCTTCGCGCGGTGTTTCATCTGACTCAATTGTCTTTACCTGCGTTAATTCCGCGTAAGGGAAATGTTGTCGTGGTTTCCAGTGTCGCAGGTATGCGATCTTTCCCGGGAGTTCTGGCTTATTCCGTAAGCAAAGCTGCGGTGGATCAATTCACAAGATGCTCAGCGCTGGAGCTTGCGTCCAAAGGAGTGAGAGTCAACGCAGTCAGTCCTGGAGTCGTTGTCACCCGGCTTCATAGAGCGGGCGGCATGACGGAAGAACAGTACCAGGCTTTTCTGGACCGTTCGACAACCACGCATCCATTAGGGCGCGTCGGGCAAGCAGAAGAGATTGCTGATCTTGTGTTTTTTCTTGCATCGGATAGAGCATCCTGGATTACAGGTGTAACGTACAGCATTGATGGAGGCCGCGCGCTGACCTGCGCACGCTAATGCATTTGACTGGTCTCTGTTTCAAGACTTAGAATAAACTCGCTAACAGGATAATGTCCAAGCCTACACCCACCGGGTCACTCACCATATTGTTGACCTTCGATCCGTATCAGGTGCAAGGAGCTCGCCTATCCATTCCTCTTTTGATGATCGATGAACACATCCCCCAGTTCGCCCAATTTGATCACCTTCCGGTGGGCGTTTTCAACGGGACCATTGTTGCATTCCTGACGAACGGCGAGGAAGCTGTTCACCGTGTGAAAATCAAAATCGCAGAGAATCAAGGAAATTTGCATGAGTTCAGAATCAGCGGCCGTCCTCAGGAAGTCATCCTGCGTCCCGTAGATGCAGATAACAAAACGATTCTATTTTCAGAATTGAAAATTGAAAATGTCGATATGAATTTTCGTCCGGTTCGTGATGAACGTGGTTTGGTTTGTAAAGTTCGGCCCGGCGACTATCAAGTTCAGATCATACTTCCCAATCTGAGCATAAAAACATTACCGCTGAAGATTACACCCGATGTGCAGATGTACACCTTGACGATTGCGGACCGGCACGCCCAATCGAGACGAGAAGCGAGAGTCAATTTGAATGTTCCGATTGATTATCAAACAACCGAAGGTTTGTGGATTCCCACAGAGAGTGTCAATATCAGCGCGAGAGGAGTTTGTCTTGTAAAGCACAAATGGAGTATAGAAGATGAGAACATGCAGCTCCGGATTTATCTGCCGATCATTGCCACGCCTCTCATCTGTCCGGCTCGGGTCCGCTGGGTCAAAGAAGATGGAAGCTCCTCAGTAATGGGCCTCGAAATGTATCTGACTCAAAAACTGAAAAGTGAACTCAAAAAGTGGCTCTCGCAAAATGAGAACAAACCGGAGAAGTGACGCGCGTGATTTTTAACAAAAGCTAACAAAGTTAACGAAGTTATTTCAGCTCTTTAGAAATCTTCGTTTCCGTTGTTATCTTTTGTCAGAAAGAAACTGTTCCAGAATTTTCTGCTCCTTTTTCTGAGCGACCAGCAGAAAATCTGTTAGTTCGCGTACGGCCCCTTCGCCCCCTGCCCGGGTTAACACAAGATCGACGCGGCTCTTCACATGATGATGCGCATTTTGCGGCGCAACGGAAAAACCAACTCTTTGCAATACCGGAAGATCAGGAAGATCATCTCCTGCGTAAGCGATCTCTTCCGGAGAAAGCCCGTATTTTTGCATGATTTCAGCCAGCACAGGAAGTTTATCCATCGTGCCCATGTATAAATCTTCTATCTTCAATTCGTCGCACCGTATCTTCAGGGAGGGAGATGTCCGGCCGCTGATCATTCCGATACGAATGCCCGCTTTCATTGCGCAAACGATTCCAAAACCGTCATGAATAGAAAAATGTTTAAGCTCTTCCCCTTCCGGAGTCAACAGAACCTGTCCGTTGGTCATCACGCCATCCACATCCAGCAAAAGCATTTTCACTTTGCGCGCCTTTTCCATCAATTGGGTGTTCATGAATTAAAACATCTCCGTTTTCCATAAATCGTGGATGTGAATGATGCCCCTGATTTTTTTCTGTTCATTCAGAACCATGAGAGACGTAATTCTCATCTCTTCCATCAGATTCAACGCTTTTGCGGCGAGTTCTTCTTCAGGAATTGATTTGGGATTTGCTGTCATGCAATCTTTTGCAGTGCGCTGAAGCAACCGGTCATCCTTTTCAAGATGTCTTCTGAGATCACCGTCGGAAATGATTCCGATCACACGATCCTGACCATCCAGTACGCTTGTTACGCCTATGCCTTTGCGTGACATTTCATAGATGACGTCTTTCATCGGTGTATCGCTGTACACCCTGGGTACGCGATCTCCTGTTCGCATGAGATCACTGACTTTCAACAGTTTCATTCCGAGCTTTCCGCCTGGATGCAACCGAGCAAAATCCTCCGGCTGAAATCCGCGCTTTTCCATCAGGCACATTGCGAGCGCATCCCCCATCGCCAGCGCAGCCGTTGTGGAGGCAGTCGGAACAAGATTCAGGGGACACGCTTCTTCCGAAACAGACACATCGATTACGATGTCGCTGTGCCGCGCGAGGGTTGATTCTACGT
>JBKKAT010000617.1:0-8720 GCA_046714535.1 Acidobacteriota bacterium
ACATCCTCGCCCACGTAACCGGCTTCGGTTAATGTTGTAGCATCGACGATGGCAAAGGGAACATTCAAGCATTTGGCCAACGTCTGTGCGAGCAGAGTCTTGCCCGTTCCCGTGGGTCCAATCAAAAGAATGTTGCTTTTCCCCACTTCAACGTCGAGCTTCTTTTTCACGAGCTCGATTCTTTTGTAATGGTTGTAAACGGCAACCGCCAGCCGTTTCTTCGGTTGTTCCTGGCCAATGACATATTGATCCAGGAAAGCCTTGATCTCGGAAGGCTTCATTAGGCTCGAGGAAGGGGCGTTGCGGTTGAAGACATTCTCCTCTTCGATCAACAGATTGCGACAGGCTTCGATGCATTCATCGCAAATGCAAACGGAAGGAGAACTTGCAATCAAACGCCGGACATCCTCTTGCCTTTTGTGGCAAAAGGAACATCGGAGAACTATTCCATCGTTGTTATTTCTTCTTACCATAGGTTAAGGCAGGATATGGAACCGACCCGATTTCCAAATCTAATAATAATTTGCAGGTTTTCAATTGTCAATTTGTCCCAGGAAAGGTTCAATGAGTTAAAGGCGTTTAAAGGGTTCAAAGTGTTTTTACTAAGCACTTTGAATACCCCTTCAACATTTTTAACACTTTCAACAGTTTTTATTTTAATCTCTCCTTTTTGTTACAGAGCGCTGCATAATAACTTCGTCTATCAAGCCATATTCCTTTGCATGCTCAGCCGTCAGAATAAAGTCTCTGTCGCAGTCTCGTTCCAAACGCTCTTTTGACTGCTTTGTGTGGTATTGCAGGATATCGATAATCCTTTCTTTCATGCGCAGAATTTCCTGAGCTTGAATATGAATATCAGAGGCTTGTCCCTGAAATCCGCCCAGAGGCTGATGCAGAATCACGCGCGAATTGGGGAGGGCCAGACGCTTTCCGTGTGATCCGGCAGCCATCAACACGGCTGCCATGCTGGCCGCCTGGCCGATCGCGATCGTCGAGATATCGGGACGCACAAACTGCATCGTGTCATAAATTGCAAGACCCGCCGTGATCGATCCCCCCGGGGAATTGATGTAAATCTGAATGTCCTTTTCCGGGTCTTCGGCTTCTAGAAAAAGAATCTGAGCAATCACAAGATTGGCAATCACATCGTCAATCGGCGTGCCGATAAAAATGATGTTGTCTTTCAACAACCGGGAGAAGATGTCATAGCCTCTTTCTCCGCGATTCGTCTGTTCAACGACAACCGGAATCCATTGATTAATCGAGTCAGGAATTTTCATTGTTATTTCTCGCTCTCTTTACCAATATAGTCAATTTTAGCGTTATCAACGATGAAATCAGCGGTCTTTGAAAGAAGAATCCTGTGTTTGAACCGTTCCATTCGCTCCGGCTCTTTCATCATCTCGGCTTTGACCGCCTCAGGAGCCCTGCGCTCTTGTTCGGCGATCTGTTGAATGCGTTTTTCAATATCTTCGTCGGTGACTTCAATATTCTCAGCACGCGCGATGGCTTCCATAATGAGGGATCCACGCACCGTATTATCTGCTTGACGTGTGAAACGGGCGCGAATTTCATCCCATTTCAACTCGGGATCTTCCAGGTTCATCCCGCGCTGATGAAGCGAATAAGCGTAATGTTGCAATGACGAGGCAGCCTCCTGTTTTACCAGACTCTCCGGAACCTCGAAAGGATTTTGCTCGATCAATTTTCCCAACGCTTGATCCTGAAGTTGTCCGCGTTGCTGATTGCTTTTCACCTGCGTAAGGTCCTTCTTAATTTTTTCACGAAGATCGGATAAGGAAGGAAAATCGCCAAGATCTTTGGCAAATTCGTCGTCAATTGCCGGCAATCGCTTTTCGTTAACGTTTTCCACATCCAGCGAATAGTGAATTGATTTACCGGCAATGGACTTTTCCGGATAATCGGCTGGATATTCCGCATCAAATTCCACATGCTCACCGGCTTTTTTTCCGGAGACATGTTCATTAAAGGCGGCATGATTTTCCTCTGAACCGATTTCAATCAACGTCCGATCATCGAAAAGCTTTTGTTTCTTATCGTTCCCAACGGTTGCCTGTACTTTCGCCGAGACAAAATGCCCCTTGTCAGCCGCGGTATCTTCGAGAGGGATCAGTTCAGCCCCTCTCTGCTGATAAGATTTCAACATCGAATCCACTTCTTCATCTTTGATTTCTACCGGCAAAGTTTTTAGTGGGAGTTCCTTATAGTCTTTCACTTCGATTTTGGGTTTTGTTTCGACGGTAACCTTGAAAACAAAAGGGGAACCTTCGGTGTAGAGCACATCGGAAATCTCAGGCTCCGAAATCACTTCGAGCTGGTTTTCAGAAACAGCATCTTTGTAAGCCTCGGGCACGACGTGCTGAATCACTTCATCTTTAATGTGCTGTGCATACTTGGTTCGGATCAGACTCTCCGGCGCTTTACCGGGCCGAAAACCGGGGATGCGCGCATTCTTAGAGATCAGACGAATCGCTTGTTTGATGTGCTTATCAACATCTTCCCAGGGAATTTCGAAGTGGATTACTTTTTTTACACCAGTAACATTTTCGATCTCAGTCTTCAAGCAGCCTCCGGAATTCTTTTATTCACCACAGAGTCACGGAGACCACGGAGAAAAAATTCAAATTTGTTCTAACTCCGCGCTCTCCGTGGCTCCGTGGTGAACTGACGGCGACATAAATTTAACACCCGTCTCGGAGATTGTCAAAAAAAGCGATGGCTGGCGGATTTCAGAGCATTCCGCAATAGCGTGTGTTTTTTTTGATTCTGCTCCACAACGAATTGTGGAACTGCGTATAGAAGGTAGGCACACTTTTAGACCAAAACGCAAAGACGCCGTAATCATCGCGCATTCAGGCCAGTGACAATTCGTAATTTGTACGGTTTTCCACAATTTCTGTGTAAAACTTAAGGCGACAGCTTTCTTCGAGGTTCTACTACAACCGTCAGACGTTATAATTAACCGCAGAGGACGTTACTATCAATGAAGTTTTTCGATGCAGTGTCGCCGTTTGATGCCAGATACTATGGTGCCGATGAACAATTCTACGGGAAAGTTCACGATTATCTTTCAGAGGAAGCAAGTATCCGTTACTTTCTGCGCATTGAAGCAGCGCTTGTGGAAACTCTGGCGGATTACGGTTTTTGTACGCGGGAGATCAGTAAAGAAGTTTCTGAAGCCTGCAACAGAGTTACTGCCGCTGAAGTTTATGAAGAGGAAGCAAGAATCCAGCACAATATCAGAGCACTGGTGAACATCATCCGCCGAAAAATCAGCGAAAAAGCTCGCGGTTATGTTCATCTATTTGCAACGTCGAACGACATCATGGATACGGCTGCGGCGCTTCGGTTCAAAGAGTTCGGATTGAAGGTTCTCCTGCCGGACCTGATCGAATTGATCGAGCTGTTAGCGCAGCTCGCGCGCCACGAAGCGGAAACACCACAGATTGGACGAACCCACGGCCAACATGCCGAACCAATCACATTCGGGTACGCCGTGGCTTTGTTTGTGAGCCGGCTCGGCGGTCGCGCCCTGAAACTGGAGCAGGCCTGCAGGTCACTTCGCGGAAAGTTTTCAGGACCGGTTGGTGCTCACAATGCGCTTTCCCTGGCTGTTGGAGATCGCGCGCTTTCCTTTGAACGGGACCTTCTGGCCAAATTGGACCTGGAGCCAAGTCCCACCGGCATCTCCTCACAGCTAACAGAGCAGGAACCGGTTACCGATCTTGCCTATACCGCGGTTTCGACCATGGGAATTCTTGCCAATTTTGCGGATGATATGCGCCACCTGTACCGAACTGAAATCGCGGAAATTAAAGAAAAGTTCCAGCCCGAAAGAGTCGGTTCTTCCACAATGCCCCACAAAGTGAATCCCAAGGATTTTGAAAACGTGAAGTCCTTCTGGAAAGCTTACGTGCCCCGTCTCACGACAGTTTTGATGGATCAAATCTCCGAACACCAGCGAGACCTGACCAATTCGGCCAGCGGAAGATTTCTCACAGAGCTCTTCGCTGCGGTCGACTATTCGATTTATCGTACTACAAATGTAGTACGTCAGATTGAAGTGAACCGCACCCGAATGCGCGAGAATTTGGATTTTTCGCGTGATGCGATCATCGCAGAGCCACTCTATATACTGCTGGGACTTCACGGTTGCCCCGACCCCTACGATTGGTCCAAGAAACTGGTGAATGCCTCGCGTCAATCAGGCAGAAAAATGACTGAACTTGTGGAAGCGGAAAAGGAATTGCAGCCATACTTCTCAAAATTCACGCCTGCAGAACGGGAGCTGATCAATCATCCCGAGAGATATGTGGGGAATTCCGTTTCCGGAACGATCGAAACGTGCGACTACTGGCTTGGCATCCTGGCGCCTTTGCGTTCCTCAAAAGCGTAGCCCAGGATCTTGTAAATCATTTTTGCGCACAGAAAAGCGGGCGCCTTTACTCCACCCTGCGGGCATAACTCCACAAGATCGAGCCCAACAACCTTACGGCGGCTCGTCAGTTCGCGCGTGAGATTCATCATGTCCCGCCAGGTCAAACCACCCGGCTCAGGAGTGCCCGTTGCAGGCATCAAAGAGGAATCCATTCCATCGATATCGATGGTAAAGTAAACGTGCTCCGGCAACGCATCGACCACTTTTACGTACCATTCAGGATCCTTTTCAATATCTTTCATGAAAAAGATCGTGCTCCGCAGCGAAGGAAGAGCATCCACTTCCTCTTTGGAAATGTTCCGGATGCCGACATGAACAACGGGACACAGTTCCACAACTCTTCTTAGAGCAGACGCATGAGAGTGCTTGCTTCCCTCAAAGGAATCACGCAAATCCGCATGCGCATCAATCTGCAAAACGCCCAACGCTGGCCATTTCTCCAAATGCGCGCGGACCAGCGGCGAAGTAATTGCGTGCTCCCCTCCCAGAGTTACCTGGAATTTTCCGCTCTGCACGATTTGATGAGAAACCTGATACAGCTCTTCCATCATCACCTCGGCATTTCCAAGCACCGGTATCATTTCTTCCAGAGTATGAATTCCGATCACGTAAGTTTCCTTCTCCAATTCCTCATCGTAGAGCTCCACATTCCGCGAAGCCCATATGATTTCATGCGGCGCATCGCGCGTTCCGGCTTGATAGGAGGTTGTGGCTTCGTAAGGAACGGGAAGAATTACGACTTGAGCATTCTCAAAATTGGATTGCTCTTCCGGAATTCCCAAAAAATTGAATGGCAGTGAGTTGTAGCGAATCAAGGCTCTACATCAAACTCCACGAAAATGGCGGCGGCAATCACCGTTGTCCAGAAATGATCCTTATGCCCAACCGCTGATTGTGTTACGTTGCGGGCTCCCACGATGTGATCGGACAGCCGGTAAATTTCTCTATTTGCATCCCAGCTTTTATCAGCATCGAATTCCAGACCCAGAGTTGTTGCCAGCATGCCGGCCGCAAGATCTTCGGCGTAATCACCGGCTTCTTTCTCCGTTTCACCAAAACTGTGGTGTTCCGACAGATATCCAAATAGCTCTGTATCTCTGGGAATGGCAACGCCAACGGAAGCAGCAATCAAACGATGTGGCTCATTCGTTGCGCTTTCTGACATGACTGCGAACGTGATTTGACCCGGACGTAAATATTTTTTCCCTTCTTTAATGGAAAGAATTTTGCACTTCGGTGGGAAAATGGATGACACCCGGACCAGATTCAAAGGCGCAATACTCGCATCACGCAGCGCCATTTCAAAACTTGTCAATTTTTCCCTGTGAACCCCTTTTCCTTTTGTCAAAAAACACGTTTTAGGGACCATCGTTTCTCCTGGTTTAGAAATTGAAAATTACCATATCAGAAAAAGTGACCAGTGGCTAGTGACTAGTGATCAGTTCGAAGCAAGCGGATCAAACGCGACATCGATTGTGGAATGAACTGATGTTCTTGCAGAGCACGCAATCCATATTTCTCTCGCAATTCCAGCAAACCTGTTTTGAGATCTTTGGCACTTCTTAGGGAAGCGCTGACCTCCTGCGCGCGATCATCTACGCAAATGACCATTTGATCCAGATGTGTCTGGGTTGCAGAGCGGTAGGATTTCCAGTGAGAGAAAACACGAAACAGCAGATAGTACCCGATCAAATTCGGACCCGGTACCAGCATGATGAATAAGGAGAGCGGGAGTAAAGCAAGGTCGATCAGCAACCATCGTAAGTGATGATAGGAGCGGTCCTTCAACATCCTTTTCAGTTTTAAACGAACTTCGGCGGGCTCGATCGGCCGGTTCAGGGCAACTGTAATTTTACGAAAGGATCGCAGGCGTCGAAGGAACCGGTCACCGGCGAAAGCTTCGCAGGCAACTCGCTCGTACCGTTCTTTCAATCTGTGCCAGAGCTCGCGCCCCTTTTCGGAAGCTTTTTTCCATCCAGGTTCTTGAATAATCTGCTCTTCGAAAAACAACAATTCCGGAGTTTGTGGATCTTCTTCGGCCCTGAGATAGAGCCGGGCAACACTGACATCGGGTAAAGAATTCGCCTGCTGTAAAACATTCATTGTTCTAATAATAGTGGAATTTGCTGAGAAACTGTAGTGGCAGCGCATTTCCCATTCTGTTTTTGAATGGGTTTGCTTGGGAAAATATGCTTGTAATGGCAGCAGTAGACTTGCGTCGAGCTAATGCTCTGCCACTACGATTTTCCAGGTCTGATGTTTTGGATTTCTTCTGATAAACGTGTCTGTTCCACCGGTCCAAAGAGCGCGCCTACTTCTGAGAGCAACGCATAAACGATTTCTTCGAGCGCAGCCTTGACCAGTTCAAAGCGGCCTGTTTCAGGAATCGGCGCCAGATTTTTTAGAAGCACATCAAAGTCTAGTCGTCCATAGGTATCCAGACGGAGATTTCTGGTCACATTCGGCATTGTGCCTTGAACCTGGAGGATCGCCCGTTCCACCAGCTTTTCCCCGTCGTCCCCGAGTTTCTGTTGCGAATATTCGTAGAGATGAGAGTAAACATCGTTGTATCCTTCTACAAGGTCATGGAGATCTGCTTCCATATCGGACGAAGAAGGAACGTAAGTGGGGACTTCACTCGATTCTCCTGACTCCTGGATTTCCAGCGCGCCGATCAGTAGAAAGGCCCATAAAATGCGGCACGTTTCAAAATTCGAAACATAGCTCATGCCGCAAATGTCCTCCACTTTGAAACGCCCCTTCTCACAAAGTGAGAACAAATGCGATTCTTCCGGTCCAAGACTCAAGTTGAGTAGGATCTTGTCCGAATCTTTCACCGGCACAAGGATGCTTGTAAAGGAACTGATCCCTTTACTGATTCGGGACCAGGAAGTAATCGTTTTTGTGCCGGATAAAATGATTTCCTCCGGACTTGAATTCAGCAAAATCATCTCCTGAGTATCCACATCCTTCAGCACAAGCTCGTAAGTGCCTTTGACGGCATCAAAGAGGCTGATAATGATGGCGCGTACCTGATCTCGAACGCCGTCGACCAGCTCATCCGCGGTGATCGCGCCATTGTCGCAGAGAATTGCTCCCAGTCTTTTTCCGGGGCGGACAATCTTCGTTGCATCCAAAAAACTTCGCACTGTAATTCGACCCGATCGCAGCAGAAATTCACCCAGCCGGTCATCCATGGAGGAAGATGCGGCAAATATCATTTGACCCTTTTCGATGAACACAGATTTCTTATGTTCCCGGACAAAACAGGTCAGCACGCCCGATTCCTTATTTTTGCAGATGGAACGCAAAAGCTCAGGAATTGTGGATTCTTCAAGCGATCCGCGGATCGTTAAATCCTCTTCCATACCTCAACCCTTTTGCGCACGAAGGCCGACTAAATAAAGTCGGCGGCCCTTAAAGCCGGCGCTTCACTAAATTGTTTGGGCGATTGCAATCGCATTCTTCGATTGATTTTTGATGGTAAACATTGCGCGATCGGCCTGTCGAACCAGGTCATCCTTTGTAACCGCATGAGCCGGAAAAGAAGCGATTCCAATGCTTCCGGTCAAATTCACCTGAGAATTCTCGCTGATCCGAAAAGGCCTGCTTGCGATCGTGCTACGAACGCGATCAGCAACTTGATAGGCGCCCTGTGTATCAGTCTCCGGCAAAACAATGCAGAATTCATCTCCTCCATAACGGACCACCTTGTCAATCCCGCGAACAGTAAGAATGATTCGATGTGCGATTTCCTGGAGTGTCTTGGATCCTATCAGGTGCCCGTATTTCACGTTCACTTCCTTGAGATTGTCCACATCGAAAAAAATCAAGGAAAGGTTGGATCCATATCTTTTTGCGCGCAAAAATTCTTCTTCCAGATACTCTTCAAAATATCGGCGGTTATATGCTTCCGTTAAATCATCCTTGATGGTGAGCTCTTTCGTTTTGTAATGAATTATCGCATTATGGACAGCGCCTGAAATCTCTTCACTCAACAGCGAAAGGAGTTTGAAATCATCCGGGCTGAACAATTCACTGTCCTCATATTTCACCATGACGAGTTCTCCCAGGGCCTGATCTTTCCACCAGATGGGCGTAACCATCATGGCAGCGACGCGTTGTCCGCTTGGGAGGTAAACCGGTGGATCTGCGGGATGAATCAGGACAGGCTTTCGCCTGGAGAGCATTTCGTAAAACTCTTTTTCTGGAAGACCAAAAAATTCCGAGCTGCGATCTGCTCCACTGAGTCCCCGAACCG
>JBKKAT010000618.1:0-4588 GCA_046714535.1 Acidobacteriota bacterium
GCGCGGCGCGTGGCATACCTTTGCCACTCTTTTTCCGGATAGAACACCGGAAGAATCGCGCGAATTTCAAGAGGGCTTGCATGGCGCTCTTGTTCGGATCGTGCCTACGCCATAGCGCTGGCGCGATTATCTTTCCACGTGCCCCAACGGTCCCCTTGCGCGTGAAGCTCAGGATTTTGTCGATGCAAACGCATGGGTTCCCACCTGGGCAGTTGCCTGGGGAATCGAGTGGCCTCTTCCCAACGGTCGTTGTTGGGCAGACCTTGAAGTAATGGGAGTTCGGCAGCGTTTTCGTCTGATAGATCCCGGAGTCTTTCTGATGGGAAGTCCGGCGGAAGAAGGAGGAAAGCAGGATGAAACTCCGCAGCATGAAGTCATGCTGACAAAACCATTCTGGATCGCTGAGACAGAATGCACGCAAGCATTCTGGAAAGCTGTGACGGGATCCAATCCTGCAAAATTTCAAGGAGAGAATCGTCCCGTTGAAACAGTATCCTGGGAGGATTGCACATTGTTCCTCACCAAGCTGAACGAAGTTGTGGCCGGACTCCAGGCACGACTTCCACTTGAAGCAGAATGGGAGTACGCATGCCGCGCTGGAACTGTGGGACCCTTTGCGGGCTCGGGGTTGTGGCAGGAAATGGCATGGGCCCTGGAGAATTCGGGTGGTGAAACTCATAATGTAAAACAACACCCGCCGAATGCCTGGAAAATATATGATATGCACGGTAACGTGGCCGAATGGCTCGGTGACGGTCTCCGCGCTTATGCGCATGCGAAATGCATCGATCCGATTGGACCTGTACCCGCGATCAAGGCGTGTCATCGCGGAGGCAGCTGGAACTGGGGAGTGCACGCTGCGAGGTCGGCTTCGCGAAATCTTCTCCATCGCGACGTGCGCGGGCCGGAGCAGGGTTTTCGAATCGCAGTTTCAGCATCCTCTAATGAATCAGGATGGGTATATTACGCCACCGGTGAGCCTCACCTTGACCGGCTGTCGAAGCCTCCCGATCACGGAGTCTTTCTTGGAGATCTGAAACCGCTGCCTGTTGAAGTCCCCTATAAAAGTATTGCCAATGACGCATGGGGAGTCCGTTCTTGTTTGATTGGCACGAGGAAATGCGTCACATTCGTAACTGTGCATCCACCCGGCGAATTTGTGTGGCCCATACCAAAAGGCGCCTTACAATTCACAACGGTACTTGCGCGCATCGATATACTGCAGACGTTTCATTCCAGTTGGACTTACCAGATTCTCATTGATAACAAGGTGGTTTTTAGTTCCCCTCCTCTCTCGGAACGCCGCAATGGAATTCCTGTTGTGATTGACATTCCTTCCGGAGCCCGTCGGTTGACTGTCCTTACCGATCCACTGGGAGACAATCAATATGACCATGCGATTCTTGCGTGGCCTTATTTCAGACTGAAACCTGTTCTCCAACAACTCTCCTATATTCCGGATGATGCAATCTTTCTTGGCGACCTTAAATTTACGAAACATCATTTCGGTGGACTGGAATTTCGGAGTTTCAAAGACGCAACTCCTGGCGATGCACTACCTATCGCGGGAAAACCATGCACAACTTTTCTTGATGTCCACGCGCCCGCATCGATTACATATGAGATACCGGACGAAGCGCATCGTTTTACAGCAATCGGTTCCCGGAAGGATCGCGATTTTACGGCTCATGGTACATGGAAATACGAAGTTTGGATTGACGACATTCGAGCCTTCGATTCTGTGCCTCTTCACCAAAAACCAGAAGGAATTCCTATTGATGTTGCTATTCCAACAGGAGCTCGCGAGCTTACGATCAAGGTCGATGATTTCGGCGACAACTATCAGGATTGGTCGATTCTCGCCTATCCCTGTTTCCATTTGAAGGAATCTTCAAATGCGGTTGCTCGTCGCATCGGACTAAAGCCTGGCGAAGTTGCGTTTCGCACTGCGGATGGTGGATGGGTCTCCACACTGGGTGAGGATCTTATTGTTGTGGACAATCCACTGGAGCCGGGCGTTCGTTTTCAATGGGAATGGCTCTACTCCGTTGAATGCATTTTCAATCTTCGCGCGTCAAACGGACAATACGTTCGAGTCCAAAGCGACGGACGCGTGAGACTCATGGGTCCTCCTGATCCTCAAAAGGAATACCACATAATGATTCATGCTTCGGATGGCGCGTATGCGATCCGTGCTCTCGGCCCATACTTCACCACGAACGACAGGAAAATTTCAACAAAGCGCACTTTTACGGTCGGGCCAGATGAAAGTTTTGAAATCATCGATGTGAATTATCCGTCTCCACCCAGACCGGCTAAGATCGATCGCACGGCGCTGACACACGAAGCAGTTGTGTATCATGCAAAAGACCAACTTGTTTTTAATGGAATCGATTCCTGTCTTGAACTTAAGTTAGACATTCCACTCAAAGGTTCATCCCTGACGATCGCTTTTTGGATTTATTACGAGGGTTACGAGCGAAACTGGAATAGAGCTTTCTGGCTAAGCCAGTCGGCAGATGGCAAAGAAACCATATCTCTTTATACGAGCTGGGGCAGGTTGGCGTGGCGCTGTGGCGGCAAAGATATCGCTTTGAGCCGTGGTGAATTTCAACTCCGAAAATGGCACCATGTGGCGGTTGTTGTGGAAGGGATGCGAAACATTTTATATGTGGATGGATTTCCGCAAAGAAATGAGTCCTCGCGCGTTGCGCCCAGTCTATCGGCTCCGTTATGGTTTGGACGTTCTGCTTCCGGCGAACCTGAGTCTTACTGCAACTGAATGATGAAAGACATTCTGATTCTGAATCGCGCGTTATCACCAAAAGAGATTCGCGGTTTAGCAATCGAATAAGCAAACATCAATTAGCTGCGTGTAAGAAGGGAGATGCGGAGATATTTGAGATATGGGGATGAAAGAAAATAAAAAATTATCTCCTGATCGCCATCATCTCCCTATCCCCTTTCTTACACATACGGTTTCATTTTTCTTTTAATCTTGTAAAATGAAATTCGTATGGATTACAACAGTAATGAATTGATGGTGTGCCAGGCCGCGCGGCAATTGCAGGATCGTGATGTTGTGTTTGTTGGAATAGGGCTTCCGAATATGGCTTGCAATCTTGCGCGACGCAGACATGCGCCCAATCTTGTTTTGCTTTATGAATCGGGCGCTGTTGGCGCAACTCCGGAACGGCTGCCTGTATCGATTGGCGATCCATCTCTAGTCACGAATTCACTCAGCGTTTGTTCCATGTTCGATATTTTTAATTACTACTTGCAAGGTGGTTTGATCGATGTTGGATTTTTGCAAGGCGCGCAGATCGATCGCTTTGGCAATCTGAACACAACTGTGGTGGGCGATTATCAAAAACCAACCGTTCGTTTGCCCGGAAGTGGCGGCGCCTGCGAAATCGCTGTACTGGCAAGCAGGGTTTTCATCATCGCTCCTCAAACAAAACGTAGCTTCCCGGAAAAAGTGGATTTCATCACCTCGCCTGGTTATGTGGATCATGCCGAAGCAAGGAAAGAACTGGGAATGCCGGGAGCCGGACCTGTTATGGTGATCACAAATCTCGGTGTTTACGAATTTCAGGATGGTGAAATGATTCTTACTTCATTGCATCCGGGATGCACCATCGAACAGGTTCGGGAAAACATTGGTTGGGACGTTAAAATTCATCCCATTATGAAAACCACCGATGGACCACATCCTGAGGAGTTGCGGATTATTCGCGAAGAATTGGATCCCAATCACCTCTACATCTAAATCAATCGTGGATCTTGATCGTGATCGTAATCGTAGTTGCAGAGCATTTGCCATAGCTAACGCATTACGTGAATTCATTCAAGGAAGGCATTTCACGGCATGTGTGTTCCTTTTTGTGGCAAATGCTCTGCCACTACTTTTATATGCTTACGATCTTTCGCAGGTCAAAGTCGAACGTTTGAAGAACGGGCTCACGGTGATGGTACTGGAGGATCACGCACAGCCGCTGGTCAGCACCCAGGTGCTGTACAAAGTGGGCGGACGCAACGAATGCACGGGCACAACGGGGCTTGCTCATTTTTTGGAACACATGGCGTTTCGCGCAACAAAAAATTTTCCGGATACGCAGGATGCGATTTATTCAGTCGGAGGGGAATGGCACGGTTACACCTGGATCGATCAGACAACATATTTTGAAACGGTGCCGGTAGATCATGTGGACACCGTTTTGCGCCTTCAAGCGGATCGAATGACGAACGTTCTGAACCGGGAAAACGAAGTAGAAGCCGAACGAGGCGCAGTTCTTACAGAACTTCATAGTTATGAAAATGATCCCGCAACGGTGCTTTACGATCAGGTTGTGGCGGTATCGTTTCTGGAGCATCCCTACCGTTTTAACACGATCGGTTGGACAAGCGATGTAGAAAAAATTACTCACGCGGACATCGTGCATTTTTATGAGCGTTTCTACAATCCTTCCAACGCGGTGTTAGCCATTAGCGGAGACATTAACACAAAGAAAATTCTGGAGGATGTCCGGAAATATTTTGGTCCGTTAGAAGGGCGAAACTTCGATTCCTTGCCTCGCACAGTAGAACC
>JBKKAT010000619.1:0-10250 GCA_046714535.1 Acidobacteriota bacterium
GACTGCTCTCCACCTGGATCGAACCATTATGGGAGAGAACGAGCTTCTGGACGATTGCCAGTCCGAGTCCGACACCGTCCTGTTTTGTTGAATAAAACGGTGTGAATATCCGTTCAAGATCTTCGGGGCGAATTCCACTCCCATTATCCCTGATTTCAATGAGAGACGCTTTGCCCTCCGAAGTTACGCTGCCACTCACCGAAATGGATGCTCTTCGTCCTGTTCCTCTGAGCGCTTCTACGGCGTTTCGCAGCAAGTTGGAAAAGATCTGGCGCAACATCGCTTCATCACCCGGGATTTCAGGGAATTCTCCCTGAAAATCAAAATCCACCTCTTTTGAAGTCACTGCTGTTTCTGCGATGCAATCCTGAATGATCTCCCCGAGATTTACTTCCTCAAATTGTGGCTGGACCGGTTTGGCAAACGAGAGGAAATCATTGACAACCTTTTGAAGAGAATTGATTTCCTTATGGATCGGAGCGATATAAGTTTTTTGTTCCAGTGTGATTCTGTCTTCTACCATTTGCAGGTAACCCGTCACGGTTGCGATCGAATTCCGAAATTCGTGCGCAACCCCGGCCGCCATTTCTCCGAGACTCGCAAACTTTTCTTTTTGCGCCATGTGCTGCTGAAGCATTTTGAACTCTGTAATATCAGAAAAAATGCAAAAGACTCCTGAGAATTTTTGCTGGCGATCTTGCAGCGGCATGATACTGGCGCTCAGAAAACGTGCATTTCCCTTGGCTGTATGAAGCTCCATTTCTGCGCGCACAGTGTGATTTTTTTGTGCAAAACAGTTGCGAATGTCTTCCAATAGCAACGATGAATACTTGGGAATCACAGATTCATAAGGTTGGTTCAGAGCCGTTAGTTTGGAGGCTTCGAGGATCGATTCTGCTGCATGGTTAAAGACGCGGATCTTTCCTGATTTATCGATCAAAATCAGTCCGCTTCCGATACTGCGGAGCAAATCTTGATTCAAATGTTCAACGTCGTCCGCGCGTGCTTTTTCAGCCTGATGCAGGCGATTCAACTCCTGTTCTTTTTCCTTTAATTTCGCAATGACGCCTTTGAATGTACCGATAAGGAAATCGGAGTCATTTCGATTGCCAGTCGCCGGCAGGTCGGCAGGTGCAGTTCGCGCTGCCTGCATTAAAACACGCAACGGCCGCAGCGTGGATTCAATAAAGTAGAAACCAAGGATGGCAGCGAATCCAATCACGAGTAAATTTAAGTAGTTGATGATTTTTGCAGAGCGCTCAATTCTGAACAGCCTTTCGGCATTGAATAACAGCAGCACAGCGGTCAACCCCCGGTCCTTCGTAGGACTCACACGGCGCACCAGATAAGGTTCCGAACGGGTGCTGGCATTCGGAAAATTTGAAGCGGATGTGAGCTGCTGTGTCAGATCTTTTGGGAGCGGCTCATGAAACTTTTCCCGGATTTGAAAGCCTTTTCCATAGACGAAAATGCCTTCCAGCTTATGAAGATTGCAGAGAGATCGTAGCGTTTCTGTGCTCAATGGTGCCGGCCCCAGTTCAGAATTCGTTTGCTCGGCTACGATTTTTGTCCGCGCTTCGATGTCCTGCCCGAGCGTGTCCAGCGCCAGATTTAGAACCTTGTTGGAATTGTAATTGTGAAGAACCAGCGCGATGAGAAATAAAACAACGATCAGCCTGAAGCTGTTATGCATAGCAAGTGACTAGTGGCTAGTAGCTAGTGACTAGTTATCTTCCGGTTCCACTGGACACTAGTCACTGGCCACTGGTCACTTCCTCATAAGACGGCTCGAAGCTGTTCGCAGGCCCAGTCGATTTCCTCCTGTGAAATGACCAACGGCGGAGCCAACCGGATCACATGTTCGTGAGTCTCTTTGCAGAGCATTCCACGCTCTTTTAATGCTTCGCAGAATTTTCGTGCGCCGCCTGCTTCCGGCTTTAGATCGATTCCAATAAACAATCCCCGTCCCCGAACTTGTTTTACATGACGGCTCGGGATTTCTCGTACTTTGTTCAGGAAATATTTACCCAATTCAGCCGATTTTTCTACAAGCCGTTCTTCCACGATCACTTTGAGCGCCTCACGCGCGACAGCGCAGGCGAGGGGATTGCCTCCAAACGTACTGCCATGATCGCCGGGCCGGTACACTCCGAGAATTTCGCGACTGGCCAGCACTCCTGAAATCGGATAAAGACCGCCTCCCAGTGCTTTTCCTATGATCACCATGTCGGAATGTACACCGTCGTAATCCGCAGCGAACATGGTTCCCGCGCGGCCCAGCCCGCTTTGGATCTCATCGGTAATCAACAAAACATTATTCTCTTTGCAAATTTGTGCCGCGTTCTTCAGG
The DNA here is from genome assembly GCA_046714535.1 of Acidobacteriota bacterium. Lineage (GTDB taxonomy): Bacteria > Acidobacteriota > HRBIN11 > JAKEFK01 > JAKEFK01 > JAKEFK01. The sequence continues at coordinate 2,351 of JBKKAT010000619.1, forward strand.
TACCCTTCCGGCGGAAACTTTACTCCACTCTCACCCTGTATTGGTTCAACAAGAAAGCCAACAGTATTCGGAGTAATCGCATTCCGCAGTGCGTCTGCATCCCCGTAGGGAATGAATTTAAATCCAGGTGTGTACGGGCCAAAATCTTCCCGGTACTGCGGTTCGCTCGAAAAACTGATGATGGTTGTCGTGCGCCCGTGAAAATTATCTTCGCATACAATGATTTCCGCTTTGTCCTTTTCAACCCCTTTTTTAACGTAACCCCATTTTCGAGCGGTCTTGACTGCTGTTTCCACGGCTTCGGCGCCGGAGTTCATCAACAGAGTCATTTCGTAACCCGTGAGCTCGCAAAGCTCTTTGCAAAACAGGCCAAACTGATCATTGCGGAATGCCCGGGAAGTAAGAGTCACTTTTCCCGCCTGTTCGATCAGTGCTTTCACAATGCGCGGATGCCGGTGTCCCTGGTTCACTGCCGAATACGCGCTGAGGCAATCCAGATAGCGGTTTCCCTCTACGTCATAAACCCAGACTCCCTCGCCCCGGTTGATTACGACATCCAGTGGATGATAATTTCGCGCACTGTATCGTTCTTCCAACTCAACAAAACTCTTTGTATCCATAAAAATTCCTCTCTTTTGAAATTAACCGCCAAGACGCCAAGATATCACAAAGTCGGTCAGTTCCAGTACACATTCTTCAACACACGCACGTCGGCGTTTGGGGTCAATTCAAAGCCCTCCAACTCCTTCCGAAAGACTGCAACATTGCTTTCATACCAGAGCGATCCGTACGGGCAGTCTTCGGCCACTTTTTTCTGGATCAAAGAATAGAAATATTTCTGCTGATCCTCCGTTTCTGCCGTACGGGCTCCTTCGACCCATTGATCGACTTGCGGATCGCTGTATTTGCCGCGGTTTCTTGTGCCGGATGTTGAAAAAATATTCCGGTAAATATCGGGATCGCTTTCTCCAACCCATGTGAGCATAAACAATTGAAAGTTACCCCGGTTGATGTCCGAAAAAAAGGTTCCAAATTCATAAGTGCGGATTCGTAAACCGATTCCGACCTTATCCAGTTGACTTTGAAAAACAGAAGCAAGCATGCGCCTGAATTCGTTCGTGCTTGTTTTATGCGTCAAAGTGAAACGCTTCCCGGGACCCTCTCCGTCCGGATCAGGATAGCCGGATTCGTCCAACAGCTTTTTGGCTTTATCTGGATCGTACGAAAGAATCAAAACATCTTTTTCATAAGACCAGTGATGGGGCGCCAGCAATCCGCTGGCGCGCGCCGCAGCGCCGTGGTATAGCTTGCGGACTATCTCATCGCGATCTATTGCGTATCCAATGGCTTGACGCACTCTCCTGTCCTTCAACACACTGTCCTTCATGTTGAAGCCCAGATACGAATAGTTATTGCCAGGGGAAAGAATGGTTTTCAGGTGCGGTTGATTTTTCAGCACCGGGTAATGGTCGGGAGGAACAATCACCGCCCCCATCACCAGGTCCAGAGAGCCTTTCTTTAGTTCCAGTGCGCGCGTGGTAGCATCCGAAATCATCCGGATCCGCAAATACTGTGTGCGCGGCGCTCCGTCAAAATACTTTTGATTTGCCTCCAGCAAAGCTTCAGAGTCCTGCTGATAAGAGCGCAAAACGTATGGCCCTGTTCCAATCGGAGTCCGTGCAAAATCAGATTTCGCCCCTTTCGGGACGATTCCCACATTCAAATTCACGAGCAACCCGTTAAACGGTTCGCTCAATTCCATTTCGACGATGTCTTTCGCAGCCGGTCGAACAGCGATCACACTGCCGAGCGCCGCTTTCTTGGTAGTCAGAATGGATCCTTTGAGAATCGAATCGTATGTATAGACAACGTCCTCTGCTGTTAACGGTTTGCCATTGTGAAAGAAAACGTGCGGGCGCAGATAAAAGCGATATCGCAGCGGTGTAATTTTCTCAAAACGGGAGCATACATCAGGCACCATTCTGCCTTGAGCATCCTTGCGGAGGAGTCCGTTAAAGATCAGATTGTGAAAGTCTTCCGATGCCGCATCCAGTCCGATTCTGGGGTCCAGATTTGTGGGAAAAGAGGAGAGAGCAAGAACGATTGTGTCCGGGCGATACGGAACCGGCGGGCGGGGGCGACATCCGGCGCAGAAGAGACAGAGGAATATAAGCGAATATCTTAGAAGCAATTGTTTAGAAGAAACTTTCTGGTACGGTGACCACATCTCCTTCAAACAGGAGCACATCTTCTACTTTGCCTTTCAGAATGTCTTTCAGATTTACCTTGATTATGTTTTCTGCTCCGACTGAATTTTTTCTCTTGATTTTTATGTCGGACTGCTTCGCAGACTCCCCAGGACCGCCTGCAGCGGCGATTGCCGCCATGAGGGTGATCGGCATCGAACTGCTCAGCTGAACGGCGCCCGGGGCCCGAACCGCGCCAAACACATAGATGGTAATTTTCGTGTCAGGCGGAACATTTACCACATCTCCCGGATAGATAGGGATATTCAACTCGGGATTTCCATTAATCATGAGGTCACGAAGATTGATCTCTATCTTCGGCGCGCCAGATCGAAATATATAAGCCTTCGGTCCTGCTCCGGGACCCAATCCCCCCGCTTCGGAGAGTAGCTGCAATAAAGTTCGCTGGCTCATTACGTAATAGGCGCCAGGCTGTTTGACTTCTCCCAGAAGCGAAACCTGACGGCTCTTGTATTCCTTCACATTGACGGAAACGTTGGCATTGTTTACGTACTTGGCTTGAAGCGCCACGGAAATTTTCTCTTCCACTGCTCTTTTCTTTAGTCCGCGAACTTCAATACTTCCGACAAGAGGCATGGTGATCGTGCCATCCCCTTGAACTCTTGCTGTTGTGTTGAATTGCGGAAGCTCAAAAACTGCAATCTCCAACAGATCTTCCGGGCCGATGACGATATCTTGAACTCCCGCCGGAACCGCTGGAGTCGTAAATACCGGAGCCGCGGGCTCTGTAGTTATTGGGGCCGCGGTCTGGGGAGCGGCGGTCTGCGGAGGTGGATCCTCAGTTGTTTTAACAGGTGTTTTGCCGGTATCCGGCTTCCTGGTTGCGCTGCCAAGAGCCAGAACCACTCCGTCTTTTGTTTTATAAACCGAATAGTCCAAACGATTCTTTAGATCAACTGTGACCCGCGAGATGGTATCCCGGCCCTTTGCATAAAGAGAAGTTCGAACCCGGTGAACATACGTATTTTCGTCTGCTTCGATAATATTCGGGAATAAGCTGTTTTTTACGTTTGGAAAATCAAGCGCAATCCTGGGTGGATTATCCATGATCAACGTATTGCATTCCAGTTTCCCTTCCCCCGAAATGAATACGTTAAAACGGTCCGCTTCCGGCTTCAACGAGATTTTTTTTATCGTCCCGACTTGATCGGCAAAAAGGCCAGCAGACAAAAATAGTGTAACTAAGAATACGAATTTTTTCATGAGAACCTATGAAAACAACAACTACGGTCTGGAAGGGCTGGCTTCCTCGTCGTCATCCCGGCCGATAATTCCTCCGGCAACAACGCCAGCGGGAATGATCCAGATGATCGGAGGAACTTTCCTACACAAATCGCAGTCATCCAACAAGAAAAGACTGTTTTGTTCAAGCAGCGACACGCATGTTTTGATCAAGATGTCTTTTTCTGTCGAGGCTTTCACGGTTATCTTGTTCGGCAGGAGAAATTCGCCTTTTACCTTTTCCATCATCGAATCATCTTTACCTTTGTAAAAAACGGACAAGGAATAGGTACCGTCTGCTACATCGTCGAATTCATAACAGCCGTTTTTGTCAGTATCATCCTCGCGGGCCTGCCCTGTTTCAGCGCTTACGATACGAACCGTGACCCCGTGTAGGGCTTCATCTTTGTCGTAATCATAGACGCGGCCTTCAATGTCTACTTCTTTCTTGTTTTTCTTTTCTTCATCTTGAGCCCAGGTTGTTCCAGTCCCTAAGGGAAGCATCAACCCAATGCACAAGATTGCAATGACACGAACGAAATTTAGACTCTTCATATCCAACCCCCTTCAAGGATGCTGGTTCATTTAGAACTCTAAGGTATCATAGACCATGATCAGAGGGTAGTCAAATTGATCGCGAAGAAAGATGCAGGAATACTCTTTTCTCACATCTTGCTGATCTATCTTTGTTCACGACTTTTACTGGAAGCGATCGGCCTATTATCCCTGTTTTATTTTCCATCGGCCAGGGCTCTTTTTCCGATGAAGGACCTTCTCTATCACGAGCAGGTTGCGCCCTACGCCGAAATGTGGGCGCGATGGGATTCTGAGTGGTATTTGTTAATGGCTGATCACGGTTACGACTCCTATGAGTATTTTAAGGACCAGGGAGGAGGGCGATATCGTCCAACCGATATTGCGAAATTTCCGTTGTATCCGTGGACGATCCGTTTATTTTCCTTGTTAACCGGCAATAGCGTATATGCCGGAATCATCGTTTCCAACCTGGCGGCGGTGATCTTCTTTTATTATTTCTACAGACTTGCCGGGAAGCTACTGGATTCTGAGGAGGCAGCTCAAGCCTGTCTTTTTTATGTTTTTTACCCCACAAGCTTTTTCTTGAATGCTGTTTATACGGAATCCTTGTTTCTTGCGACCCTGGTTGCAGCCTTTTTTTATCTGGAGGATAAGAAACTCCTTCCGGCTGCGGTCTGTGCCATGCTCGCGGTGCTTTGCCGCTCCACCGGACTTTTTGCGCTTCCAGCGCTGGTCTGGTTGGCAATGCTCCGTTTCCCGGATCAAAAATGGAAGAGCTCTCTTGCGATGCTCCTTGCCTGTCTTTTCGCGTTCTCGATTTACTTGACCCTTATCTGGCGCTCTTTTGGAAGCCTGGAGGCGGTGATTGCCGGCCCGGACTACTGGCGAGGGCAAACAGCTTATCCTTTGTATGCATTATTCCGCTTCCTGAACAATCCCATGGCGATCCACGGGCAACACAACTCATTCATCGACTTTTCGTTTGCTCTGGTTCACCTCACCGCCCTGGTTGCCGGTTTTCGGAGATTGCCCGTTCCGTACTCTATATATAGTATTATTGTTATAGTATTTCCTCTCTCCAGCAGCCTGTTTTCTTTTTCCAGGCTGTGTCTATTAAATTTCCCCTTTTTCCTGTATCTGGGAAGTCAGCTTTCGGGGAGATGGGCGCTGGTTGCGCAAACCCTGTTCGCAATGCTGCTTGCTTTTTTTATGGCTGCCTTCGCGAACTGGTATTGGGTTGGTTAGGCGCGGGGACTCGGAGACGGACCCGCAGACGCAATCAGTTGGCGAAGGCTCCTCGCTCTTTCTTCAATGCGTTCGAATTTTGCCTGCAAAATGTCTTGCGGATCAAACAGGTAAGTTACAAAGGCAACCGCGTATGCGCCTGCTTCCAGATACGCAAGCGCGTTGGTTGCATTCACACCGCCATGGCTCGGGATCAGACGCAAAAATGGCATCGGTCCCAGACAGGCGCGAATATACTGGGGACCTCCCGGTGGTTCCGGAAAGACTTTTTGCAAAGGAGCTCCGGCCCGATAGGCTTGCAACATTTCGGTGGGTGTGAATGTTCCGGGAACGACCGCCACATTCATTTCCTTCGCCGCCGCGATCACTTCCGGGTCGGCAACCGGAGAAACGAGAAATTTTGCGCCGCGTGAGACCGCTTCCCGGGCATTTTCAACGCTCAAAACCGAACCGGCCCCCACAATCAAATCCGCATGCCACGAGAAATCTTTAATGAGATCCATGGCTCCCGGAATGGTCAAGGTAAACTCGACGATTCGGAAGCCTCCCAGGACCGCCGCCTCCATGGCCCGTTTTGCCGCCTCCTGATTGTTCGTGCGCAAAACAGCAGTGCATTTTTCTTGCCACAAAACATCTAAGAATTCATCCGTCTTCATAGGTGCAGATTTTACCATGAACAAAATCGCGAATCTTTTTCGCCTGTCACGCGTTTCAATTCACAGAGGAAAAGTTTATGCGAGTTGTTGTTTTCGTTTTGATTCTTGTTTGCGGTGCTTTTCAAAGCGTTTACTCCTGAATGGAAATGCCTCTGGCGGAGCCAGAGCGAATTTACCAACATTCGGAAGTCCATCAGAAACCGGAATTGATTTTTGCAAAGAATGGCGAAGTCCCAACAGGGTTCTCTTTAGAGAAAAAGGAAATTGTAGCGATGAACGTTAAGCTGAACAAACGAGGCGACGTGATCGATGCAAGAGTTGTGGCCAGCTCTGAAAAGCAATTGAACAGCGCTGCGCTAAAGGCGATTTACCACTGGAAATTCAAGCCGGCCCTGGTTGCCGGAGAACCGGTCGCTGTTTATTCAGATGTGACGGTGGAATTTTCTCCGAAGAGAGCCGGGCAAGCTAAGGAACAAACTCAAAACGATTGAATACGACTTCCACTTCGGAGCCGTTTGACGGAGTGCGGCCGCGGAATAGCCAGAGGTTGATCCGGGCATTCTCATCGCCTGGAGTTGGGATACCCGAGTTGAAGGTCCATTCCTGTACCACATTGGAGGGGGATGGAGGAAGAGAATGACCTTTGATGCTCTGACAAAACACGGATCCATTTTGCCACCGGAAACTATGCATCGATAAGGGAGCTCCGGCCGGCCATTGGAAACGCCGAATATTCTGAGGAACGTCATACGGTTGCACAACATATTGGGCGTTCTGATTATTTGCATCTGCCCATCGGGCCATTTCAATATCGATTTCGCGATGATTCTCCACAGGATTGTCGCTCCAGGTGAAGAGACCCAGGACAACATTGCGGTCCAGGTTGTCAACAGCGGAATCTAAATAGAAACGATACGTGCCGTATCCGAGGTTTTGATTCAAGATCACTTCGGAACAGTGCCATTTTCCCTTGATTTTTCGGATTTTCATGTGGAGTTTGCCGAGACTGTCTACCCATACGCTTTGTGTTGCATCGGAAAAGTAGTTGGGTCCGGGTCCCACACGGCCCTGGCTGGTTTTAACGCTCCAAACGTAACCTGAAAAAACGATTTGCCGCGGGTAGGCGGCCAGAAGAGTTGTGGCGAACCACAACGCAACCAGCGCCAACACCGCGAATACTCTCGCTCGCATTGCCGAACATTGTAGCACGTCCGCGCTCTTATTGAATAGAAGAACGTCGAGGAAACGAAGCGCAAAAACTTTTGGCTTTCTTCTGTGAAACAATTCGTTACAATGTTGAGATGAACAGGGGACTCTGGCTGGCGCCTGCTATATCCATAGTACTATATATTCTTCCCATTCCGCTGAGTCCGGAAGGGCACCTCATGCTCGCCATCCTGGGGCTGGCAACAACTTTGTGGATCAGCGAAGCGCTGCCTTTGCCGGCGACTGCGCTTTTGATAGCAGTCCTGGTAATTGTTTTGGGGATCGCTCCCGCACCCGAAGTCTTTTCTGTTTTTGTGGATCCGCTTTTATTTCTTTTTATCGGGAGTTTTATGCTCGCTGAAGCGATGCAAGTTCATGGTCTCGACCGGCGGGTGGCTCATGGAATTCTTAGAGCCCCCTGGGTGCGCGCGAAAGCGGATCGTATGATTTTTGTGTATTGCAGCATTTCTTTTTTGATTTCGATGTGGGTGAGCAATACCGCGACTACGGCCATGCTCTATCCGATCGGTTTATCGATGATCCGTATCTTTCCCGAACAGGAAAGGATGAGGATTGCGCCCCTCATCCTCCTTATGACTTCATTCGGAGCGTCGATTGGAGGTATGGCGACTCCGGTGGGAACACCTCCGAATTTGATTGGCATTGGCTTTCTGAAAGAACTGGCCGGAACTTCGATTGGTTTTGGTCAATGGATGAAAACCGCCTTGCCAATTTCAGTGGCAACGTTTCTCGGGATCTATTTTGGGA
>JBKKAT010000620.1:0-3280 GCA_046714535.1 Acidobacteriota bacterium
GCATATGAGCGCGCTTCGATGTATACTCCTGTACCGGGCGGTGTCGGTCCCTTAACCATTACCATGCTTTTGAAAAATACTCTTCGCGCCGCTCAAGTGCGACGAAAATAATTTTGCGGAGGGCGGGCTTCTGTGCCCGCCATGGCGGCCAGGGACGTCCGCCCTACAGAGATTGATGAATATGCTTGTTGTGGGCCTGACAGGTGGGATGTGCACAGGAAAATCCACGGTGGCGAGCATGTTTGCCGAACTGGGATGTCTGATCATTGATGCGGACCAGGTGGCAAGAAAACTGGTAGAACCGGATGCTCCGGCGTGGCGTCGCATTGTAAAAGTATTCGGCAAAGAGTTTCTAAACAAGGATAAAACGCTCGATCGCAAAAAACTGGGCGCCATCATTTTTGCAGACGCCGGAAAGCGGAAACTTCTCAATTCCATCCTTCATCCATTGATCATGAAAGAAGAAGAAAGACTGGTCAAACAAGCTGCATCGGAAGGGAATCACAAAATCGCCATTGTATCGGCAGCTTTGATGATCGAGGCCGGCACTTATAAGCGCTTTCAAAGAATTATCGTGGTTTTGTGCAATAAAGAAATTCAGATCGAGAGAATCATGAAACGCGAGAAGGTTACAAGGAAAGAGGCGTTGCAAAGATGGTCCGCACAACTTTCGAGCAAAGAGAAGAAGAAATACGCGAATTACGCGATCAATACATCAGGACCTTTTACCCAGACTCGAAAACAGGTTGTGCAGATTTATGAAAAACTCAGACGGCTCGCAGAAGGCAAACGCAATGCTCATTAGTGATTTTGTAACGCCGGCTTCCAGCCGGCAAGACGCGGAGGCCAGTCAAGCTTTGCCGGCAGGATGCCGGCGTTACAAATTGCTGTCGAAGTTCCGTGCCGAAATGAAAACGCATGCCTGTAGCACTGTGCAGGAAGTTTGCGGTTTTGTATACGAGCAACATTACTTCCCGTTGCCCAATATTGCCGGCGTACAGGATCGTTTTTATGCTGATCCCGCGAGCCTTGCCTCCGTTTTGGCGCAACACGGAGAGCCTCTCGGGATTTTCCATACGCATCCGAATGGATCTCTGGAGCTTTCCGGGGAAGACAGAAGACTGTGGTATTATTCAAATAGTACTATGATCGTTGGCTGCGTCAGGAACGGCCAGTTGTGGTGGAAAATGTATGGCAAGCGGCGCGATTGAGCCGTTCACCGGCAGGCTCCTCAATAAGATTGCCTCCGTCCTCGCTTTTTTTCATTTAACCCCCAATGTTCTGACCATCACCGGTGTATTCCTGAATGCGATCGTTGCCGTTGTAATACTGGAAGGCCGTTTTTTTCTTGCTGGCTGGTTGTATCTGGCTGTCAGTATGACCGATCTTCTGGATGGAATTCTTGCACGCCAGAAAAATATGACGAGCAGATTCGGCGCTTTTCTGGATTCCGTCATGGACCGTTTTGGTGACGCAGTAATATTTATCGGATTGCTGCTTCATTATGCGATTGTTCATAATGTGCCGTGTGTACTGATTACGGTGGCGGCGCTTTGTGGGGCAATGATCACAAGTTACACGCGAGCTCGCGCCGAGGTGCTGATTCCCAAATGTAAAGTCGGTTTTATGGAAAGGCCGGAGCGCGTGTTCCTGCTCGCCATCGGGCTGATTTTCGATCGTGTCCCCATTTGCGTGCTCTTGATGGCAATCTCATCTTTGATTACGATAATCGATCGGATCGTGTATACCAGAAAGGTATTGGAGGATAATAAAAATTCTTAATTGGAACAGAAGTTAACAAAGGAAACAAAGATCAAAATTCCTGAATTGAAGAAAGAGCTAAATATCTTAGTTTCCTTTGTTTGCTTTTGTTAAAAAGAGGAGCGCGAAGAGGCGCAGCACATGAGTCAGGTTTTGTTTAAGGGTCAGCAGCTTGGGAAGTATGAAATTATTGACTCCCTGGGGACCGGTGGTTTTGCCGCGGTATATCTCGCAAAGGATCAATGGATTAACAAACTTGTTGCGCTAAAAGTTCCTCATTATCAGAATTACGATCTCGAACATCTCCTGAAGGAACCCCGCATGCTGGCGCGTTTGAATCATCCCAATATCGTGGGAGTGCATGCTGCGGAAAAAGCGAGTGAGCTCTTTTTTGTGGTGATGGAATACGTGGAAGGGGAGTCCCTGGAAGACACGCTGGAAAGGGAAAAAACGCTTCCCTACAAACTTGTCTGCCGGTATGCATTGCAGATCTGCGATGCCCTCGATTACGCGCATTCGCAGCAGGTGCTGCACCGGGACCTGCGACCGGCGAATATCCTCGTTTCCCGGAATGGGGTGTTGAAGGTGGGCGATTTTGGTGTCGCCGCATTGTTGGAAAAAATACCTTACGCGAAAACCATAATCGGAACGCCTCCTTATATGTCGCCGGAACATTTTCAAGGAAAGGCAACGTATGCGAGCGATGTTTATTCCATGGGCATCATCCTGTACGAAATGCTCACAGGAATGCTTCCTTACTACGATGTGAATCCTGCAAAACTGGAACAGTTGATTCAGGAAGGCAAGTGCGCGGCTCCGCGAGTGATCAACAAAGAGATTCCGCGCGACCTGAACAATCTGGTGCTGCGCGCGATGGCAAAGGATGTGGAAAATCGTTTTGTGTCTTGCCGTGATCTCGCTCAGGCCCTTCACTTCTTTCTAGGAACTGCCCCGGAAAAACGGGAGCTCAATGAAATGAAAGACCGCATCCGGGCGCGCGTCACGACTCCTTCTGCTCGCTGTTGGAATTGCAATTTGCCCATGCCGCGCTACACAAAAGTCTGTCCCAAGTGTAATCAAACCCAATGAAGCTATTTCAATATGCAATATTTTTTCTGCTCCTAATCGTTCTTAGTGGCTGCGATTCGAAAAAAGAATCTAAGGAGATTGTGATCGGGGGGTACGGTTCGCTCACCGGCACAACAGCCACGTTCGGGCAATCCGCTCAAAAGGGAATTGAAATGGCATTTCATGAGGTGAACCAGAAGGGTGGATTGCTTGGGAAAAAGCTCCGCCTCGTAATGGAGGATGATCAAGGTAGACCGGAAGAAGCCCAGACGGTTGTGAGCCGCTTGATCAATCGCAATCGGGTGATAGCTATCATTGGCGAAAATGCATCCTCCCGTAGTCTTGCCGCTGCTCCCGTGTGTCGGCAGGCGAAGATTCCAATGATTTCTCCTTCCTCCACGAATCCGAAAGTCACGGAAGTGGGCAATTACATTTTTCGCGTCTGTTTCAT
>JBKKAT010000621.1:0-6612 GCA_046714535.1 Acidobacteriota bacterium
GGATCAGACGAAATCGCAAAACGCGAATACGCTGGGCGAAGTTCCGGACTCGAGCTGGTTTACAAATCGCATGGGACTAAAAGCCCTGTCCCTGGAAGATCTGGTAAGAGGACCCAATAGCGGAACGGGTCCCGATCTGGCGAATCCGATCACAATCATTACAGCGAAAAAACAGGGAATCGTTCGCGGTTTCACAATTCAGGATTCGAAAGGCAATATTTATTTTTTGAAATTTGATCCTCCCGGTTACCCGCAACTTTCAACTTCCGCTGAGGTGATCAGCACAAAGTTCTTTCACGCTTTTGGTTATAACGTTCCGGAAAATTACATCACCTTTATCAGGCGGGATCAGTTGATCATCGGACCCGATGCAAGGGTGCCCATCAGCAAAACGCAAACCAGAAAGATGACAGAGAAAGACATCGATGAAGTTTGGAAAAAGGTGCCGGTAACTTCCGATGGTCGCATTCAAGCTGTGGCAAGTCTTCTCATTCCGGGAGAGATCGTGGGACAGTTTCGGTATTACGGGACCCGTCCGGACGATCCCAATGACATCTTTCCGCATCAAAACCGCCGTGAATTGCGGGGCCTCAGGATTTTTTCTGCCTGGTTAAATCATGATGAAGCGCACGCGACCAACACCATTGATACCTATGGTACGGAAGAGGGAACCAGCCACATCAAACATTATCTGATTGATTTTGGATCGACACTCGGAAGCGGAACCACCAAACCAAATGAAAGGCGCGGGGGCAATGAATACTACGTTGAATGGGGTCCGATTCTAAAATCGGCTTACACTCTGGGGCTGTGGGACCGCCCCTGGCGCAGAATTCCCTATCCGAACTACCCATCGATCGGCAGAATTGAGTCCGATTATTTTCAGCCACAAAACTGGAAAACTCATTATCCGAATCCTGCGTTCTTGAAGATGGATAACGAGGATGCTTTCTGGGCAACAAAAATCGTCATGCGTTTTAATGATGAAATGGTTCGCGTGCTTGTTCAAACAGGAGAACTCATCGATAAAGAGGGGGAGAGTTATCTCATTGAAACGCTCATTCGGCGAAGAGATAAGATTATCAATTACTATCTGACTCAGCTGAATCCTTTGGATGAATTTACGATTGCAAATAACGAACTGAGCTTCAAGAATCTGGGCCAGAATGTGGGAATGAATGGTTCCGCTACGTATCAGGTTCAATGGTTTCAGTTCGATAATGACAACGCTACAACAATATCTCTGGGCCCCGAAGCCTCTTCCCCTGACACGCAAATCCCGCTCGTTTCCTCAAATGCTCATTACCTGATGGTCCGCATTCGCACGATTCATCCGGATCAACCGAACTGGAAGAAGAACGTGGATGTTTACATCCGTAACGGCGCAGTGGTCGGCATCGAAAGAGAAAATTAAGAGCGTTTTCTGAACAGAAGATAACAAAGGAAACAAAGATTAAAATTCCTTTGTTAACTTCGTTGCCTTTTGTTAAACGAGCTAGAGGCTTGCGACACCGCCGAATTAAAGCACCACAAAGTTCCTTGACAACTATGGCGTGTGACGCTATAGTTATAGTCGACATAGACTATCAGGAGAGACGATGGCGGATCAACAGGTTCCACTGACCCCGGCAATGTTTCATGTTTTGCTTGCGCTAGCCGATGAGGACAAGCACGGGTATGCAATCTTAAAGGAAGTCGCCGAACAAACAAATGAAGAAGTTCAACTGAGCACCGGCACGCTTTATGGAATCATTAAGCGCCTGCTCGAGACCGGATTGATCAAAGAGATTCGCAAGCCGGCCACAAAAAACGAGGATGCGAGGCGCCGTTATTACCGGCTGACAGACACAGGGCGTCAGCTAGCAGTCGCTGAAGCGAAGCGTATGGAAAAGCTTCTGTTGCGGGCCCGCACCAAACGCCTGATCCGCACCTTTGGTTCTGTCTGACAAAGGATCCAACCATGAAAAAAACCGGCGAAAATTTTGCTGACCGTTGTTATCGCGCGCTGTTGCGCGTTCTTCCTTTCGATTTCCGCATGGAGTTTGAAGGGGAAATGCAGGAAGTGTTTCGCGAGCAACGCGCGGATATAAAACAGAAGAGTGGAACATCCGCTTTGCTCCGTATGTGGTGGGCCACAATCCTGGACATTTTTCGGATGGCCCCGCGCGAGCATTGGAGCGTGATCTCGCAGGATGCCAGGTACGCCCTTCGCATGATGCGAAAAAACGCAGGATTTACATTCGCAGCGGTTGTGATCCTGGGGCTCGGGATCGGAGCCAATACTGCGATATTCAGTGTCATCAGCTCCGTGCTGTTAAAACCTCTTCCTTATATAGATGGGGATCGTCTCGTTATTTTGCGCCAGCCGGAAACCAAACTCGACACCGAGGATGCATTTTTTTCCGTTCCGGAAATCCAGGATTACAGGGAGCAAAGCAAGAGCCTTGCAAAAATCGTGGAATATCACAACATGACGTTCACTTTATTTGCAAAAGGCGTTGCGCATCGAGTTCGCACGGGTGTCGTTTCTGCTGAATTTTTCGAAGTGTTCGGAGTCAGACCTTTGCTGGGAAGAACTTTCGTTCCCGGAGATGAGCATAGTAACGCGGACCCTGTGCTGATTCTGAGTTATGAATTCTGGAATGATTCGGAAGGGAGAGATCCCAACATCATCGGCAAAAGGTACGAGATGAATGACCGGACTCATGTGGTGATTGGAGTGTTACCTCCGATCCCGCAGTATCCCGATGAAAACGATGTATACATGCCGACTTCCTCCTGTCCCATGCGATCCAACCGGGAGATGATGGCTCCCCGCGATGGACGCATGATGAATGTCTTCGCCCGCTTGAATAGCGGAACGACTCTGGAAAATTCACGCGCGGAAATTGCCACGATCAGCGAACAAATGCGGAAAGACAATTCGGCTGCTTATCCGAAAAACGCGGGACATGTGACAACCGTTTCGCTCTTGAGAGAAGATCTGACGAAAAATGCGAAACCACTCCTTTTATTGTTGTGGGGCGCCGCAGCTTTTGTTTTGCTGATAGCCTGCGCGAACGTTGCGAATTTGATCATGGCCAGAATGGCGCGCCGCGAACACGAATTGATGGTTCGTAGCGCTGTGGGTGCGGGCAGCGGCCGCCTCCTGCGGCAACTGTTGACCGAATCGTTTTTCCTTACCGTGCTTGCCTGCGCTCTGGGTCTTTTCTTCGCATGGGGATCGCTGGAGCTGATGAAAGATTTTGCGGGCGAGCTGACTCCACGCGCGCGAGAAATTGCAATCGACGTCCGTGTTCTTTGTTTCGCGGTTTTCTGCGCAACCGTGACCACGTTCGTTTTTGGTTCGGTTGCGGCGTTGTATTCACGGCAGGATCTGGCTTCAGGATTGAAAGAAGGGGGACGAACAGGATCGGAAGGTGGAAGCCATTGGATCCGCAAGAGTCTCATCACAGCGCAATTTGCGTTCTCCTGCGTGCTGTTGATAGGCGCAGGTTTGATGGTTCGAAGTTTCGTGCAGTTGATGAAAGTGAATCCGGGTTTCACACCGCAGAGAGCGATCGCCGTTCGCACGAATTATAACGGCGACAGATTTGCTACTCCCGAACAACGTTTCGCTGTGGCGACGCGAATTCAACAGAAACTCGCGTCGATTCCCGGCGTTGATTTTGCGGCCGTTTCCTCCAGCTTCCCTTTAGACCGGGAGAACCTGAATGTGGGTGGGCGCCCGATCCGGTTTCAAGTGGAAGGTGACCCTCGCCCCGAAGCTGAATTGCCACCGGTGACTACGGCCCGTTCTGCGACGCCCGACTATTTCAAAGTTCTTCAAATTCCACTTCTGGCCGGCAGGACTTTTCGGGACTCTGACCATGCGACAGCCACGCCTGTGGTGCTGCTCAATCGCGCAGTTGCCGTCAAACGATTCGGAGGTGCAAGTCCGGTCGGCAAACGAATCACGATCGATAACGGACAAACCTGGATGACAATTATCGGTGTGGTCGGAGATGTAAAAGAATTCGGGCTTGGCCGTGAAACTCCTTATCAGATATACAGACCGATGGCTCAAGCTCCCAATCCTGGAAGCATATTGGTGCGGACCGGCTTGAATCCTTCCGGAATGTCGGAGCAGGTCCGTCGCGCGCTGCGTGAAGTGGAGCCGCAAATGGCGATCGTGCGGATTGAGACGATGGAGCAAGCGCGCGCCAATTCAGTTGCATCGCCTCGCATGCTCGCCAATCTATTTTCACTCTTTGCCGTATTGGCCCTGGTGATTGCCGTCGCAGGGATTGGATCGATGCTCGCTCTCTGGGTGCGACAACGAGTGCGCGAAACCGGCATCCGGATGGCTTTGGGAGCAACTCCCGGAAATATTCTCACTAACGTTTTGCAACAGGGAATGGTATTGGCTCTCATTGGCCTGGGGATGGGTCTTGTTTGCGCCGTGATTGTGACCCGCTTTCTGAATTCTTTACTCTTTCAGGTGAAGTCGACTGATCTGATTACTTACACATTCGTTTCGGTGATTCTGCTGGTCGCTGCGTTTCTTGCGTGCTGCATTCCGGCTCGTCGCGCTGCACGCACCGATCCGCAAACTGCACTTCGCTTTGAATGAAAAAGAGTTGACCGTTACATATTCTCAGGGGCGCTCAAATTCACCTTCAGCATTTCTTTGAACCGTTTCAACTCGATTTCATGCAGCGTTGAATCCTGCTTGAGTGAAAGGACCGAATCCGTAACCACATCTCCGGTCATCCGATTTTGTGTTGAGATTCTAATGAAATTCCTGTTTTCTACGGAAAAAAGAAAAGGTTGTATGAAGCTCTCCCCGCTTGCGGCAGCTTTGATGTACTGAAGCTCGTACGCATCCGTTTCTCTGGACCAGATGGAAAGAATTTCTTTTTTCTTTTCGCCTAGCCCACAGGAATAGATGGTTGCGAGCATATCCTGATTCCCGCTGCCCAGCACAAAGGACTTTTTTAACGAGAAATGATTTTGTTCTTGCTCCACCCCTGGCGGCTGTTCACCCGGGCGATAAACCCCTGTTGAAGTCCTGGCGAACTGTGACAGTGCGATCAGCAAAGCAATTATGAAAGCGACGGTTAGGATTTTAGGCACTCAATTCTCCAGCACACATATACATACATAGGAGAATTCGCCAGAGAAAAGTCAGTCCAAATTGGGCCGGCAACGTGTCGAAAAATGGCCTGTTCTTTTGTAACGAGTAACGTTAAGGGTGGCAGTGACTGAGTGGAAGGTTTTAGGGGGACAGGTTATATTCGCATTTACACTCATCGACAATATGAACAAGATAGGACGTTATCCGATTCTTAAAAAGCTCGGTTCCGGAGGCATGGGGGACGTGTATCTGGCTCAGGATCCCATCCTGGATCGAAAGGTGGCGATCAAAGTACTTCATGAAGAATTCGTTTCGGACCCGATGCGACTCGCGCGTTTTGAAAAAGAAGCAAAGATCGCATCCTCGCTCGAACATCCCGGCGCCGCCGCTATCTATGAGATCGGGGAAGCAGATGGAATTCACTTCATCGCCATGCAATATGTCGAAGGACTTACGCTCAGCGAAAAGATCTCAACAGAACAGCCCTCTTTTGCGCGCATCCTGGATTGGGCGATTCAGATTTGTGAAGCAATGAGCGCCGCCCATGGCATGGGGATGATTCACCGGGATCTAAAGCCTCAAAATATTATGATTACGCCTCAGGATCATGTGAAGATCCTGGATTTTGGTATTGCCAAAACGATGCAGCGGCACCGGCAAACGGTTTCCGATTCCCTCACCGATACGGGCGTGATCATCGGAACGGTTCATTACATGAGTCCGGAACAAGCGCTGGGGAAACAGGTCGATCCCAGGTCTGACATTTTTTCCATCGGTGTTTTGTTGTACGAAACGGTCAACGGACGTCTCCCGTTCCGCGGGGAAAATTCTGTTGAGACTTTGAAGAAACTCTTGCAGGATCCACCGGAGAATTTCACGCGTTCCAATCCCTCTTTTCCTTACGAATTTGAGCGCATCATTTTAAAGTGTTTGGAAAAAGAGCCTGCAGCGCGGTATCAATCGATTCAAGAGCTCCTTGGCGATTTAAGAACGTTGAAAGAGGAGACGGGTGGGGAACGCGCGACCACTTTCTTGATTCGTCCCACCCCCAAAACGCGCTCCTGGTGGGCCGGAATGATCGCGTTAATGGTTCTTGCCTTTGCTGTGATCTTCTACTTTCAACAGAAGAAGGAAGACATCCGCTCGCTTGCTGTATTGCCATTTACAAATGAAGGGGCGGACCCTGATCTGGAATATCTCAGCGATGGAATCACGGATGAAATCATCAACAAACTATCTCAGGTGCCTGAACTGAAAGTTTTATCACGTGGAACTGTATTTCGTTACAAAGCGGTCGAAGTGGACCCGCGTAAGGTTGGAAACGAGCTGAATGTGGATGCCGTCATAACTGGAAAGTTTTCCAAGCAGGAAGATCAACTGCGCGTGTCCGTCAGCCTTGTGCGAGCGGCGGATGGCAGCCAGATTTGGGGAGAACTGTATACCAGGAATTTTTCCGACATTCAGGTTTTGCAAACGCAGATCTCAACGGACATTTC
>JBKKAT010000622.1:0-3719 GCA_046714535.1 Acidobacteriota bacterium
TTTGAATCCATCGGCGCAGCGCGCAGCACCGACCTGTCCGTTGTTGCTCCCGGCATCGCTGAGGCGTTGATTGCAACCGCCATGGGGCTTGCTGCGGCCATTCCTGCCGTTATTGGATATAACTACTTTACCCATAAAATTCGCGATCTAACCTCCGAAATGGAAGAATTTTCGATTGAACTCCAGAATTTTGTGGAGAGTCAGCATTTAGTGGCCAAGTAACTATGGCTTTTTCGGCAGGGAGAAAATTTGGAACCGCCATGGCGGAGATCAATGTCACTCCGCTCGTCGACGTTGTTCTCGTTTTGCTGATCATTTTCATGGTAACGGCTCCCCTGATGCAGCGAGGGATCGATGTAGATTTACCACGCACGGTTTCTCAAACCGCAGATCAAGATGAGCGAATCGTCGTTTCAGTTAGTAAGGAGGGAAAGATTTTTATCGGAGATGTGCAGATTCCGATGGAAGATCTGAGCGATCACATTCGAAAACGCACAGCCGGAAAAGAGAATCCGCAGGCGATTTTCCTGCGCGGTGATAAGACGCTGCGTTATGAAATCATCATGCAGGTGATGGATGAAATGAAACGCTCAGGTGTTCCTACAATCGGGCTTGTGACGGAGCCGGCTCCCGAAAAGAAGAAAAAATGAACACAAAGCATCCACAATTGCGCCAGGGTAAACAAGCGAGTTTGCCGATCATGATTTTTGTCTCCATGTTCGGTCATGCAGTTGCGATTCTCGTTTTTCTGATTGCTCCCGGCTTGATTTCGGTCGGAGACCCGGAGCCTTACGGCGGAGCAGGACCGGGCGGAAATGTGATGTGGGTTTCAAGCGCTGCGATCGGACAAGAGGGAAAAATTTCTCAAAAAGAATTAACTCAACAAGAACCGGCCCCCGCCATGAGGATCAAGAAAACGACAGCGGCAGAAGAGGATGTGCCGCTTCCTTCCAAAACCCAATTTCCGGAAGAAACCAAGACAAAGCCAAAGGACGAACCTACTGCGAAAACCACGCAGAATATACCGGCATCGCAACGAAAGGAGAAGGGTACAGAATTTGGAAAGGGAACAGATAAGAGGGAGGAGGCCGGCAAATCAGGCACCCGCGGGCTCGGAAAATCCGGAGTTGGAATAGGAGTCGGAGGTCCGGGAGAAGGCGGAGGAACCGGGACCGGCACAGGAATCCCCTTCCCTTATCAGTGGTATCTGGATATTGTATTTACGAAAATCGAATTGGCCTGGCGAAAACCCTATCTGGGAGAGAATGTTCAAGAGCAATACATAACGAATGTTTATTTCATCATCAAGCGGAACGGTCAGGTCAGAGAAGTGAAGGTCCAGGAATCAAGCGGGCTTTCGGCTGTAGATCGATCTTGCGAAAGTGCTATTCTGGGTGCCGTGCCGTTTCCACCGTTACCAAGTCAATTCACTGAATCCGAGTTACCATTGCGCGTGACTTTTCAAACCGGAGCAAATTGAATGAAATCTGTACTTCGAGTTGTCCTTTTTTTTATTGTGTTTTCTCCACTGATTTCCGGATCGCAAGAAAAACCAATCGATCTGGGTACGATTGTGGGTCCTGGTTTTAAACCGCACCCCGTTCTGATTGCCCGCTCTTATCTGGAATCGCCGGATGTTAGATCGGCTGCGGATGAGGTAGAAAGCACGCTGGCAGCGGATTTGGACTATTCAGGATTATTTGAAATTGTGGACAATTCCTCCTATCCGGCATTTACGGGAAGCGTCAGCCTGGCGCCATGGAAAACTTCGCGCGCAAAATACATCGCGTTGCTGAAAGTGGGAGGAACGGCTGCGCAGATCAGTGTTGAAGCGCGTTTCTATGATTTGCAATCCGAGAGTTTGATTGTAGGAAAAGTTTACAAATGGGAGCGCAAGTTTATCCGGCAAATTGCGCATCGATTCGGCGATGAAATCCTTTACAGGTTGTGGGGAGTGAAGGGTATCTTCAGCTCCAAAGTAGCTTTTTCATCTGATCGTGGCGGACGCGCAACGCGCGAAATCTGGCTCATGGATTATGACGGTTACAACCAGAAACAGATTACTGTCAGTAAAGCGATCAATCTTTCTCCGGATCTTTCACCCGATGGAAAGAAGGTTGTCTACACGACGTATCGAATCGCAACGGAAGGAAGTGGACAGATCCTGGTGGTGTATTCCATTTACGATGCGAAAAAGTTTACGTTCTTTTCGCGCGGAACGTTGAATTCTGCTCCTGCCTGGTCGCCGGATGGTGGACGAATCGCGTTTACCTCGAATATCAACGGCAATGCCGAAATTTACGTGGCAAGTGCCGGTGGCGGAAATCCCCAACAGGTTACATTTCACAGGGGGATCGACACTTCTCCCGCCTGGAATCCTGCCAGCGGACAAATCGCTTTCACATCGGACCGGAGCGGAAATCCCATGATTTACATCATGAACAACGATGGAACCAATGAACGGCGCCTCACTTTTGTCGGGGAATATAATGAATCGGCCGCCTGGTCTCCCAACGGATCAAAGCTTGCATATGTTTCGCGTTCAGGTAATATTTTTGATATATATGTCGTTGACATGGATAGCACTGACGTAACACGGCTGACTCAAAGTGAACGAAGCAATGAGAATCCATGTTGGTCGCCCGATAGCAGACATATTGCATTTGCATCAAACCGAACCGGGAAGTACCAGATCTGGTCCATGTTGTATGATGGAACCAAGCTGCGCCAATTAACACGCGATGGTAATAACACCAGTCCTTCCTGGGCTGCAGGAGAATGAACTCGAGTAGATATAGACGAAGAAGGAGGAGGAAGTTGAGAGCACGAGCTTTACTGATTGTTTTGATGATTTTTTCCGTAGCGTTTGTTTATTCAGGTTGCAAAAAGAAAGAGCCTATTCCTGAGCCGATGCCGGATACCTCGGCTCCACCCAGCACAACTGGTGAGGCTCCCCCTCTTGTAGAAAGGCCGACGGAAGGGGAACCAAGCACGGCAGATGTTTTTGAAGAATGTACCAGACAACTGCAACCGGTTTTCTATGATTTCAACCGGTCTGAAGTCCGCGAAGATCAAATGGCAGCGTTGCAGAACAATGCTAAAGTTTTGAAATCGCCGCAGTGCGGAACGGTAACTGTGTTGATTGAAGGGCATTGTGATGAACGTGGCACAGATGAATACAACCTGGCGTTAGGGGAACGCAGAGCCGATTCGGCAAAGGATTATCTGGTGACTCTTGGGATTCCGGATAACCGGCTCAGCACCCTCAGTTATGGAGAGAGCCGTCCGTTTTCGCAAGGGCAGAGCGAAGATGCCTGGTCGCAAAACCGGAGAGCACATTTTGTGGCAGTTAGAAAGTAATTGAAAGATTTACCGGCGGGACGTTAGTAGTAGCGACTTCAGTCGCTATCTTACGGCGTTTCGCCTTTTCCTTTTTGAGTGCCAAAGTGATCAGTAATGAGTAATGAGACACCCTCACAGGACTCGTGACTCATTGCTCATTACTTTGGCACTCTCGTGAGACTTATGAGACGGATTTTGATTTTGTTTTTATCACTAACCTTTGGCGTGACCGCATACGGTGGCACCAAAGAAGACATCGCGCAGATCCAGAGAAACTTGCTGGAGATCCAGCAGCAGTTCTGGGATTTGGAAAAAAAGTTAAAAGATAGTAGTTCCGTGGATGTAAAGATCAAAAGCGTTCAGGATTCCATGGAAGA
>JBKKAT010000623.1:0-3700 GCA_046714535.1 Acidobacteriota bacterium
GTTCCGGTCCCCACGGGAAGGAGTATTTTCCCGAGATAGGACCAAATCTGACCGGGAAGATAACGAGCGAAAAAGGAAAAGAAAAAGATCGACAGGCCGCTCTCTGCCGGCATTTCGGACCCGCTGATTCTAAGCAGATAGTGCCAGTGGCTGGCTGTCAACAGAAGTGATACAAATGTCAGGAGAACACAGAATGCAAGCAACCACCATGCTTGCTCATTCCATAGAAGGTTGAACGGGGTCTCGCGAAGCGTGCCGTAAAATCGTTTTGCAAGGAAGAACAAAGTCAGAAGAAAAAGTAGCAAACGGCAAACACGAGCAATTGGACTTTTGCTGCGAACGGCAAGCAATAATTTTTCTGCCAGCCGGAGAATTTTGAGGTGAAAGGGGGATAGGGCACTCAAAGCTCTTGGTTATCCTCTGTAATTCTCCGATCGAGATCATCGAGGTTTTCGCCAACTGCGACGAATAAAGTGGGACATTGATCAACGTCAGTAAATGCAATCAAGACGTCATCAAGAACGGGAACGTTAGCTAAATTCATCCGGGATTTTGTTTTTAAGGAATGGAAGAGTTTCCAAACCAAAGACAAGAGCCTGGTTCGCAAAGACATAGGAATCAGTTTGTTGGTAATCGGCCAGAGCATGGTTCGGTTTCGAACGCTTCTTTTTTTCTCAAATTGAAGCCAGGGCTCACGCAATGTTATTCCCATAAATTTCTGATGTGAGAATTCTTTGCGCAACAATTCTTGCAAAGATTTTTGAGTATATTCTTTCACGTGAAATCTGTTCCAGGGATTCTGAAAACGCAGTAAACGAAAGCTCGCGTTGGGCGTCGATAAAAATGCAATGCCGTCAGGCTTCAAGACCCGGCGTATTTCTTGAACCAGAAGATGGTCAGTAGTTACATGCTCAATCACATGAAAACAAACCACGCTGTCAAAACTATTGTCAGCGAAAGGTAGTTTGGAGTCTTCAAGATAGGCAATGCATTGAAAACTCAAGATGGGTGAGGAGTAATTCGTGTTTGCTCTTTCCACAGATTGGCTGGATACATCAACTCCTACAACCTTGCTGGCATGTTTTGAAAGGATGTCACAACCATAGCCCTCCCCACATCCTAGATCCAAAACCGTCTTGTTCATCACAAAAGGGGAAACAAAGCGGTAGGTCTTTTCGTGTGCTATGTATATTAATGAGTCCTCGGCTGTGGATTGGTAGTAGGAAGGATCAACGCGCTCACTCGTGTAAGAATTCATATCCGTATACAACCTAATCCTATTATCATTTAAAAACAGAGGAAACAGATCAGGACGCCCGCACAGATCTGGTTGCGTGTTACAATCCTTGCGGAAATTCGTGCAGTGTTTGAACTTGACCTTGAATTCCTAAAAAAACTTCTTGCATTTGGCATCTGGCCCTCTCTTCCACTGACCGGTCAGTGGCTCGCGATTTTTTCGCGTGAGAAAAACGGATTTGCAAGACTTCCCTGGATCGCACGATTTCCGGTAATAACAACCTTAGGACTCGTAGTCTGGTCCCTCCCTCTGCTGCTGGCCGCATGGTTTCATCTCTATCATCCCTGGGTTTTTGGATCGATCGGCTGGCTCATTACGCTGATCCTTTTTTTCCGCATCTTGAAGCGTCATCGTTTGTCCAGTTTGAAACGACTGTCCATTAAACTCAGTGATGGGGAATCCATCTTGTTGGTTGGACTTGTGCTAGCCGCAATTGTGTACTCAGGCTTTCCTACAGAATCGGTATGGGGAGAAGGGGATGCCGGCGTATATGCCAACCATGCAGTTTACATCGCCCATCATGGCCGTCTGGATGTCGCTTATCCATATTCCGCTGAAGAAATGAAATCGATTCACCTTTTCAGACGAGGCGGTAAAAGTTTTTTTCCTGGTTTTTACGCAACACCTTCCAAAATCACCGTTCAGTTTGGCAAGATTTACCCACTGTGGCTTGCTCAAACGTATGCATCGTTTGGCTATGCCGGAATGTTTCGTTTCAATGGTGTCGTTGCCCTCTTGTTCCTTCTTCTTTTTTTTAGTATTTGTCGATTGGTTTCATCCGACCGGTTTGCCGCGATTGCAACACTTTTTCTTGCTTTCAATCCGGCACAAATATGGACAACACGAATCACACTTACCGAGATTCTGACACAAGTATCGATTTGGGGAGGGCTCTACCTCACGGCCATTGCGCTTTTAAAAAAACATAGTTATGCAGCGGGCTGGGGAGGTGCGCTTCTGGCCTTTGCGGCGTTTGTGCGAATTGATTCCTTCCTGATACTTCCTCTACTTTTGGCTTCTCATGCGATCGTTTATCTGGCAGTAGATTCAAACGAGTTAAATGATTACAAAAGAATCTGGCTTTCCTTATATAGAAGCTACATTCCGATCTGCCTCATTGCTTTTTTGCATTACATCCTGTTTAGCCGTCCTTACTTCAACGATCTTCTTTTTCTGATCGCTCGCATAGGTTTCGTTACTGTCGTCTCGGGTGTTATCTTGCTTATCGCAACGACGACTCGATTTGCTTCCCTGTTCAAGCGTCTTGTCTATAACGAGAGCGCTGTTCGGATTTTCGGAATCCTGCTTTTGCTATCCTTCGTTTTTGCCTATTGGATTCGCACTTATTTTCCTCCTCATTATCATGTGATTGAAGCTGTTCCCCGTGTTTTTAAGCAGAGTTACCGTGAGAATTCGCTGATTGATCTGGCAACTTATCTTTCTTTTCCTGTTTTGATAATCGGGGTATTCGGGTGGTTTCTGACGATGTCATCTTTGCTCCGCGATAAAAAGAATATTTTCCTTGCCATCTTGATGCTGACTACGATTGGATATTCGGTCGTTTACATTTTTGATCCTTCTATCTCACCTGGTCACTATTACGCTGAACGGAGATTTCTGGCGGTGACGATCCCCGCGATCATTTTCTTTGCGATGTTTGCTTTTTCCGATCTCGTTTCAAACTTGCCTTCGCGCTGGTTAAAGTTTGTTTCGGCTTCGTCCTTCATTTTTCTACTCGTGTTTCTTATCAGAGCGGATCGACTTCTTGCATTTTCTGCTCAAGATAAAGGCTACGTGGATCAGATTCGCAGTCTTGCAAAGTTGTTGCCTCCGGATGCCGATGTTCTGGTCGATGGGCACGACTCATGGCAAACGCCTCTTTATCTAATTCAAGGCAGAAGGGTAATTCCTGTTTCATTGAGTAGAAACAGTCCTCCCGAGCTCTTGCAATGGATCCGAAAACGGATTCGTTCCGGCAAATCCGTGTATCTTCTGCGCGAAGAGTCGATCCGGACCATCGATGAGCGTTTTCAGGAGATTGCCAAAACAGTCTTAGTGCGTCAGGGACCCGAAGTGGTAATTAATCCTCTCCCCCAAAAGATCGCTACAAGAAAATCATCGATTTTTCTTTATCAAATAAAGAGACTACTGGAACCTAAAGAATATTTGCAGGTTCAACTAGGTGCTGAATTTGTTCCGGGCGTGCATGAAAAGGGATTCAACTATCAGGAAATAAGAGATGGAATTCCGGTTCGATGGACGAACGGTACGGCACAATTGAAATTTCCTGTTGATCCGGCTCATCGGCCGAACGCGCTGAAAATCAATCTCATGACTTTGCCCAACAGAAGATCGAAAGTCCGGATTCTCGTGAACCGTATTTCTGTTTTGCATACAACTTCG
>JBKKAT010000624.1:0-3995 GCA_046714535.1 Acidobacteriota bacterium
AACGAGGATGCACGGGAGCTTGTGCGCGCTTGTGAGACAAAACTGAAATCTTAGTCATGTCAATCTCAGATCTGAAAACAAAAGCGCTGGATGTGTTGCACGAAGATTTTGATCCGGACTTGAATTGCGAACTTAAGTTGGAACAAACATTTGAGAAACATCCACTGAAAGACGAAAAGCAACCCACCGCGCTGTTTTCCTTTCAACCAAACGAAGAGGACAAATTCTTTGTATTTGTGGGTGATGTGCTGCCGATGATTTACCCGGATTATGATCTTCCAGCGGAAGACCTTTGGGCCCTTCACATCGGGATGGAATACTTCATCAAAATGGGAGTTGTGGAAGATCCGGACAAGAAATCGCCAAGGTTCCTTGCTTATTTAAAAATGGTTGCCGCTGTATTTCAGGAGCAGTTATACATCTACAAAACGGATACCATAAAAATTGAAAAGGTGTACTTGCTCAACAATCAACGACACATCGTCGGTTATGCGACTTTTGACGACAAGAAGTATTCCTGGATTGTCGGAGACATCCCGCATTTTGTTTACAAGAAGGAATTGCCGCCGCAAATCATCTGGTCCCTTCACATGGGCCGTATTCTGATGACATAAAAAAAAACCGCCAAGACTTGGCGCCCTGGCGGTTAAATTTCAATACTACTTAGTCGCCTGCAACACCCGCAGTTGTTTCATTTTTCGGACGAATGTTGTAAACCTTCGTTCCGAGGAGCTGTTGCTGCAGAAGTTTTCTTCTCATGATTTCTTCATCATGAGCATTCTGCGGCCCTTCTCCCAGCACACGCACGCGAGCGGCATGGTCGGCATTGATGTTCAAATGATGTTCCGTTGTGTTCAGGGGTACTTCCTTGTTGTTCGCATAAACACCATGTTTCCCGTACTTCCGGTACCATTGAGCCACCGTTGCATTCTGGTGCATTTTTTCCAGAATATTTCTCCAACCGATTCCCGTGTTATACGCGCAGAAGGAAATTTCTCCTTCCTGCGTTCCATAAGGAATGATGCACATTTCTGTCCGGCGGAAATCATAGTTGAAGAGATCCTGAAACCACATTCCAGCAACAAACAGGAAGTTCCATGGATCCTTCCGGCGTTCGACGCCCACGCCATAGCTCTTTCCGGTAAGAGCAAAGGATTTGTCGAACTTTTTCAACATATCCAGAATACTGAAGCTCCTGGGCGCCTTGAACGGGTCATAGTTTTTCAGCAAAGCCATACCCATCATTGCGTTTGACAGGAATTTTCCACGGCCCGCGTCCGTAATTTTTTGTACATCTTTTACGAGGCCTGGAATATCCAGGAAGGAGGGAACCGGAGCCATCTCTTTCGTTTCTTTGTTGATCATCAGAGCGGTTCCTACGCCGCAGTTCGGGTGGCAGCCGCAGCTGACCTGACCCCATTCGGCATTGGGACCATGAACGAGATCTGCGAAGTCCGCAAAAGCGCTGATGAGTGAGATGGGGAACCAGTCGCGTCGCGGTTCTGTCAAACCAGACTGTTTCTTCACGTCATAAGCGAGATGAGACAACGTGTAGCGCTGTGCCATACGGCGCTCTTCGCTTACCTCTTCATCGCGACCCGTAAAGGAAACCGGCTGAAACGCGATAAACGCAACCTTTTTCGGATTGGTCCGCGCAAATTCGATGATCGGTCCAACCTGATCATTGTTCACTCCGTTAACCAGAGTAACAACCAGGATGATATCGACACCGGCGCTGTGCAGATTCTCAATGGCGCGCAGTTTTACGTCAAACAGGTTGCTGATCTTCCGGTGATTGTTCGCATCATTACCGATCCCATCAAACTGGAGGTACGCGTAACGAAGACCCGCTTCAGCCGCTTCTTTGGCGTATGCCGGATCTTGAGCGAACATGATACCGTTGGTCGCAGCCTGAACGCTGTTATAACCAACCTTGCGCGCATAACGAACCGCCTCGACAAAATGTGGAGACATGGTTGGTTCGCCACCGGAGAATTGAACCGACATTTGACGGCGCGGCTTGATCTTGATCGCGTTATCCAGAATTTCCTGGATTTCATCCATGGAAAGTTCATGGACAAATCCAACCTGATTTGCGTCCATAAAACAGGGATCGCACATCATGTTACAGCGGTTGGTCAAATCAATCGTCAAAACCGAACCGCGGCCATGACGGATTGAGCTGGTTCCGTGATTGTGCAATGTTTCATCGTTATGAGCGTCGATATCACGGCCAGGAAAGTTTTCTTCGATAAATTCGAGAAACTTCGAATCAATTGCCATGATGTCTTCGATCTTGCCATGCTCGGGACATTCCTTCACCATCCATACCTGACCATCTCGCTCAATGATGTCGGCCTTGATTTCGCCAACATGCTCGTTTATCAAAGTGCGATAGTCCTGCTCACCGGACAAGATCTTAGCTCTGGCTTCACGGACGCACGACGGACAAAGTGAATCTGTCTTACGAGGCCATCCGAGGGTGGGCTTAGATTTTTGCCACGACTTCAGCAGGGGTTTTTCGGACCACTTCGGAATAAACGAAGCATTGGGCCGATACTGGTTAAAAAAATGGATGGTGTTGAAAAGGCTTTTCCCGACAACTGTAAGTGCCTTGTCAACGTACTTGAAAAATGGATACATGCTATACCCTCTCCTATTGGATTCGAAAGGAATGCCTTGTGAACCACATCCTTCCGGTTTCTTTCGTGGTGCGAGTGAATAATCATCTGTCCTCTCACCATAAGGGTGCCTGACAAATTGAGACCTTAGGCGTCAATTCACAGGCCATTAAAGCGTATGAATGCGTTTTTATAAGTGCACAGTAATGAGTAATGAGTCCCATGCAGGCGGACTCATTGCTCATTACTCTAAACTTTTATAAGTCAGTGTGCATTAAAACACAATTTATTCTTAAACACAACGATTGCCATAGTCGAGAAGGGTAAGTTCTCCGCAGCCTCAGCCGCGCTTAGTTCCCTCAGTCCAGCAGACGGCATACCAGATGGCTGCAGCCGGGTTCTGCTCCCATTTTTGCAACGCGCTGATAGCGTCGTCAAATTTGGATTGCTCCATCAGGCCGGCTGGAACGATTGCGTCCTTTGCGGATTCGATCACGCCTCGGAGATTTCTTGCATAGATTGGAAAATGGGAATGACCGGCGCAAGAGCCAAAAAACAGCCAATCATTCTGCGTGGGAACTGCACCTGACTGATGAAGCAAGCTCACCAGGCGTCGCCCGACGTAGGGATCGTTTCCCAGTTTTTCATAAGAGCGGATGTATGCCTGCCACAATTCATAAAACCCGTTTATTTCAGGAAAAATTCGAAGAACGTCGTGATCGTCATCCTGAAGAATAATTCTGCCGCCAGGGCGGGTAGCTTCCACCATCATGCGAACAACCGCAAGTGGATCGTTCACATGTTCCAACACAAAACGGGTATGAACAATAGCGAAACTCGCCCATTCTTCACGTCTCAATGGAAGAGCTGTTGCGTTTCCCTGCCGAAGATCGACTAATTTTTCTTCCCCATCCAGGTTGGCGAGTCGCTTCGATTCTTTCAGTTGCTCCAAACTGCGCTCAATTCCCACAACTCGTCCGGAGGGGCCGGACGCCCGCGCCATAGCGCGCGTTAGTTGTCCGAGACCAGACCCAACATCCAGGATCTTTTCCCCACCGCGCAACGCTAGCCGCTGCAAAGCCGCATCGTTTAACAAAGTGTTTAGAAGGGACAAACGTTGCTGTTCATCCGGCGCGGTTCCATGTATGTAAAGGGACTCCGTCATGCTTATACTCTACCAAAAGCAACAATCGTTTCCACTCGATGCTACAACTGTTACCAATTCTGTCCAACCTCACCGACGATGAACGAGTTGGCACAAATACTGCACAAGTAATCGCTGAGGTATTAACAGTAATGAATACGGTTTTGATTCTGGACATAGATCCAAAACGTGCAGACCTAGTTTGCGCTCTACTCGGTGAGCATCAAATC
>JBKKAT010000625.1:0-3987 GCA_046714535.1 Acidobacteriota bacterium
ATCAAGCAATCTTTGTAGTGGACGCAAATTCGTATTTCAGTCGGTCAGGACCGCGACTGGTGGAGGGTCTGGAAATGCTCGCAGAAATATTTCACCCTGAATACTTCGCAAACATAGCCCCCTTGCACTCATACATAAGGTTCACAGTCTAGAATCAACGTCAAGGAGAAAGGACAATGAAAAAGCTGGCAATGTTTTGCTTACTGGTTTTCGCTGTCATTGCTTTTGGTGCGGATAAGTGGATGGATCAGATTGGAATTCTGATGACGGAACAGGAAAAAGCCGAATACAAAAAACTGAAATCGGACGCCGACAAGCAGAAATTTGTGGCAGATTTCTGGGCAAAAAGAGATCCAACTTCAGGCACGCCGGAAAATGAATACAAAACCAACCATGAAAAGAATTCCGTGGAAGTGAATACCAGAATGAAGGACAAGCGTGCATTTGAAAGTGATATGGGCCAAACGCTACTTCTATTGGGACCTCCCGCGGATCAAAAGTCGGAGGGAGGAAAACCCTCTGCTTACGGCGAAGAAGAAGAGGGCGGTACGCCGGGGAAACAGGTTTGGACCTACAAAAACTTGCCTGCTGACGTGGCATCGGGGGAAGTAAAAATTGAATTCACCGTATCCGGAACGGAGTGGAAATTCGCAGACAAGAAACAGGCGCAGGCCCTATTGGAAAAAGCGCGACAGCGAACCATTAGCGTCGCACAAGCGTCGGCACACGGTACACAGGAGATCCCTCCCAAGCAGCCCGACGCAGCGCCAAAGCCAGCGGTTGGCGACGTTCCTCCTGTAACATCTCCTGATGTAAAAGCCGCGCTGGATGCGACGGCAACCGGCACGGCGCCGTCGGATATTCCGGTAGTCGCGCTTGTCGATTCCTTTATGACTTCTGCAGGGGAAGTATTTTCTACTTTTGCTATTAATGCAGCTGGCGACGCAGGCGCTAAGGTCGGGATCCGCGTTCTGGATTCAACCGGAAAAACTGTAAAGGAGACAGAGCTTCCATTTGTGGATGCTACGGCGACACCTGCCGAACCTGCAGGTTATTTCCAGAGCAAATTACCGATGACACCCGGAGAATATTCCGTGGCGCTTGCGGTCAGCTCCGCAGGAAAAGCCGGCGGGATCAAAAAGACCCTGAATGTTCCTCAATACGATGGAAAACTTGCAATTAGCTCTATCATCCTCGCAAAGAAGTTCAATCAATTAACGGAAGCAAAGCCGGAAAAGACCCCTTACACATTCGGCAAGATCAAAGTCGATCCCAACACCGAACGTGTATTTTCAAAATCAGATGAACTGATCATTCTTTATGAAGCATACAATTTCAAACAAGAGCCGGCTGGTCAGGGGGATCTTGAATCAGTCATTACTTTTCAAAAAGGGAATGAGAAGCCGAGGGCGATTCCTCCCAGTCCGGCCAAGGGTCTGGTGACCGGAAAAAAGATGACCATTCCCACGAGTTTTGCGCTCAGTGAATCCTTTTTCACTCCGGGCGAATGGAAAATGAAAGTTTCGCTAACCGATAAAGCTACCAAACAATCGGCGACGCAGGAAGTTACTTTCACAATAAAGTAGGATTAGCTTATGAAATCCAAATGGTTCCTATTGTTCTTTCTCCTGATCTCGGCTCAGCTTTTTGCTGCAGCCGGGAAGGTCCGAGGGTCTGTAAAAGATGTGGATGGAAAACCGATTGAGAAAGCCCTGATCACGATTACTGCAACCGGCGAGATCAGTCAGAAATACACCGCCCATACAAACGCAAAAGGGGAATACATACACATCGGTGTGTATCCCGGCCCCTATCGCGTTACCGTCAATAAAGAAGGGTACAAACCGGTGGAATATGAGTATGCCGACGTAAAAGTGAGTCTTAGCGACAAGGGAACGACCATTGACTTCAAGATGCAATCCATTGCGGCTCAACAACAACAGCAACAACAACAGCAGCAGCCAGCCGCAGCAGAAGAAGCTCCTGCTATCAAGGAAGCGAGAGCAGGCCTGGCCGCACTAAACGCAGGGAAGATGGACGAAGCAATCGCATCATTCGAGAAAGCGTTGAAGCTGGATCCTACACTTTCTATTGCTCATTACAATCTGGGAGCTGCTTATGAACGCAAAGATAATTTCGTTCAGGCTCGGAAGCATTTTCAAGAAGCGGTTAAGCTGAAGCCGGATTTCGGTGAAGCTTATCTCGCGCTCGGCAATAGTTATCTCGCGGAAAGAAAGTTCGATTCCGCCGCGGTGGATGCGCTCACGAAAGCGACTGAACTTTTACCGGATAATTACAATGCGTTCTACAATCTGGGTGTTTGCTATTCCAACTCCGGTAAATATGTTGAGGCGGAGAAGGCCTACCGCAAAGCTGTGGAGATTAATCCGAAAGAGCCGGTTGCTCACTATCAGCTGGCAATGGCTTTGCTGGGACAATCAAAAGGTGCTGATGCGAAAATGGAGTTTCAAAAGTATCTTGAGCTGAATCCGAATGCAGCCGATCGCAAAGAAGTCGAAGAGCTGATGAGTTCCCTTTAAGATATGTCCTACGCTCGCGTTAACGGAATCAATCTCTATCACGAAGTGCAGGGTACCGGTGATCCTATCCTTTTGATTCCGGGATTGGGTTCCGACTCGGGAACGTGGACAAACTTCTTGCCTGCTCTCAAAGATGGTTACAAGACTATCATTCTGGAGAATCGCGGATCGGCGAGATCGACGAAGCCGTCGGGGCATTTCACCACGGAAAATATGGCGGAAGATGCGATCGCGCTTCTGGACCATCTCGGTATCGAAGAGGTTCACGTGATCGGCAAATCCATGGGAGGAATGGTCGCTCAGATTCTTGCCGCGCGCCATCCGGAACGAGTCCGTTCGCTCGTCCTTGCCTGTACACTCATGCGGCACGATCCGTACGGTGAAGAATTGCTCGAGATGGGCAGAATTCTCGCTGAAAAAGCCGGACTCTTCGAAACGTACCGGCTGGCATTCCTGCTATCCTATTCGAAGGAATATTGTATCAGTAATCGCTCGCGCCTCGAAGAAGCGCGACGTTTGCTGGCCGAAATCGGTTCAAGAGATCTGCTGGAGGGCTATCTCGCCCAATCGATGGCCTGCGAAACGCATGACAGCCGTGCCCTCGCAAGACAAATCAAAGCTCCTACTCTGGTAATCGCTGCCAGGTGGGACACAATCACTACTCCGGAACAATCCCGCGATCTGGCTGCTTCGATTCCAAACGCCGAATTGATGGTTTTCGACAAGGGCAAGCATGGATTCTGGCGCGAATTTCCAGACGAAGTTAACCCGGTTGTTCTTGATTTTCTGACGCAGCATCACTCATGACCGGAATTCTGATCACTTTCAACTTCGCTTCTATCGTATTTCTGATCTGGGTGTTCGTGCAGGGAATGCTTGTCGATTCGAGCTCTTCGATCCGCGCTCACATCGTGATGGCTCTTTGCGCGACAGGGCTGAACGTTTTCGCGCACAGCCTTACCATGATGTATGTCGTTGCTGTCGGGCGCATGATCCGTGAAGCGGTCGAAAAAAAGCATCTGGATCAAAAGTATGTCGCGCAAACCAAATCCTACCGTAAGAGCATCTTTAAAGTTGCAACGCTCGCCATGCTGGCTGTGATGCTGCAAACCATTCTGGGCGGTGGAGCGCACACGGGAGTTTTCCCGGTGTGGTTTCATTTTGGTCTTGGACTTCTGGCGGTGCTGATCAGCGGATTTGCAACGTACCTTGAAGTCCGGTATCTGATCGCAAATCATCTTTTGGGCCACCGTGTGGCGCGTGAGTTTGAAACACACCAATCCTGAGGCAGTGTTTTGCCTGTAAATCAGCTGGATCTGGGTTCTGAAGAAAAACTACCTCTCGTTCTGAATTCTTCACGCCGTTTTTGGCACAAGCCCATTTTGCTCATCCACGAAAAGGGTTTTCTAATTCGAAGGGGGCGGAAAGACCTGACTGTTCTATTTTC
>JBKKAT010000626.1:0-9308 GCA_046714535.1 Acidobacteriota bacterium
GCCATAACAAAGCGTAATAATCATCTACAACATTTTTGGCATCCGCTTCAGAAGATGTCTGTCTTGCTTGCTCCCGTTGATTGGTGTTCCCGCGGGCGATCACGATCATGGCCGAGGCAAGTCCAAACCGGACGTCATCCGTCCATTGCGCTGCAATTCGATTCATTTGCTGCTGCGCCCGCGACGATTGCCGCATTGCGGACATCGCAAGCGCAAGCGAAAGTCCGTACATTTTTGCTGCCGGATTTATTTCGGATGCCGCCTGAAATTTGAGGAGAGCACCATCGCCGTAGCCGGTTGCAAGTAAATCACATCCTTCGATCCATAGATCTCTGGCCTTCAAACCTTTCTCATCTTGCTCCGAATCGGCTTGCAGTCCGGGATCCGAAAGATCCTGCACGGGCAGGCATTGCGGTGTTTGCCGGATCTTTTGTTGATATTCGTTCCAGTAATCCACAAAAAGTTTCTTTCGTCCCGGAGCGACAAACGGAATTTGATTGATCTTCCGGTCCAGACCGATTACAACATCATCCACGTAGTAAACCGTGTTGGAGGTGTCTTCCCCTTTATCTCCAATGAAAGAAAATTTATCGACCGCTGAAGCTCTCTGATGGAAAGCGTTCCTTTGTTTTTTCAAATCGATGATCGGTTGGCCGATTCCTTCCTGCCGGATCACAAGGTCATACACGCCGGCTCGCGATATAGTTACAACTTATGCAAGAGCAAATTTTCATTCCCCGGTATTACGAATGCGATCCTTACAATCATTTAAATCATGCTTTCTATTTGCGATACGCAGTGGAGAGCCTTCTGAGCGTCTTACCACGCAAAGCGTTCGTAACAAAAGTTTCCATTGAATTCTTACGTCCCGCTTCGTATCAAAAACCGTTAAAGGTGCAAACAGAGGTCTCGTCAGAAACCAGTGAGTCAATCGTATTTGCCTGCACTTTTTCGGATGAAGCAGGGCAGCGCAATGCACAGGCAAAAGTCGGGATGAGCTACGTCGCATCCGGCAGTTTCGCTCCAATAGTGGAAGCGCCTGAACCGGGCAGGCCATGGAAAGAGCCACCACCAGCAGCGTTTCAAACAAAGCGGCGTGTCCGGTGGTATCAGTTAAATCCAGCGGGACATCTCGACAGCGCGTGGTACTTGAGCCTTTTTGAAGATGTTGTGATCGATGCAGCTGCTGCTGCAGGTTGGACCATGACAAGGGCGCAACAACAAAACATCGGCTTTTTTGCGCGCTCTGTTTTTTTGGAGATCGGACGCCCGCTGTTGCTGGATCAGGAATTCAATGTCACAACATACATTTCAGAAATCGGCAATACGAGCGCGCTTCGCGAAAACCGGATGCATCGCAATGATGAATTGATTGCACGTTCGCATATCTGGTGGGTTTTTGTGGATCTCACCACCGGCCGTCCGGCCCGTCTGCCGGATACCTGGATGGATGACTTCGCCGGCCAGATTTGTATTTCATGAGCGAACTGTCATGTTACGCTGTTTGGGTGAATGTAGCCCGGCCGAATCCGATATCGATCACTGTAGCGTTTGTGTTAGTGGCATTTATGATCGCGTGCAGCAGCAAAGATCCGCTGAGCCTGCTCATAGAAGATCTTGAAGAAGCGGCAGAAAATCGTGACGTAGACATATTCGAAAAGAGGCTGGCTTCAAGTTTTGCCGCCAACGATGAAATCAGCCGGGAGCAAGCGCTTGCTCAATTGCGGCGCTATTTTCTGGCGTACAAACAAATCACTGTGGATGTCACAAACGTAGAGCCTTCGAAAACCGGAAATCTCGTAAGTTTTAAGGTTTCATTTTCGGGGACAGTCAATGAAGCATTCAAATTACAAAACTTGCTCCCCTCAACGGCTTCCTATCAGTTTAATCTCCACCTGGTGCAGGAAGAGGGGACGTTGAAGATTCAGAGGGCTTTTTGGAACGAAGTGTCGGGTTTATGAGCGCTCCGCAGTACTATAGGGCAGATTCTTAGGTGGGCGGAAGATTTCAACGCAAAGGCGCGAAGGCGGAAAGGAACAATCCGGGGCTATTTGTTCGATAGAACGGCAAAGTCCTGGGAACCGAGCATTCGGGAATCTGCGCTGATGATTGTAAGTTCCAGCGCGATGGCTGTTGCGCCCAGAAAGCGATCTGCCGGATCCTGGTGCGGCAGCCGAACGGAGCGGCTGAGCCTGGCAATCTCATGGGTGATGGGAGCCTCTTTCATGGGAGCTTTCTCCAGCGCTTCCTCAAGCCATTCTTCCACTTCCATATTCAGCCGCAGTCGACGTTTTTCAACCAGAACGAGAAACTCCCAGATGCTGATCGGCGAAAGCCATAATTCATTTTCAATGTTCCCTAATTCTCTGCGTACTTTTTTCGATAGCTGTGCCGGCTCCAGCAAGCTCCAGATCCAGATGTGAGTATCCAGCAGATACTTCAATCCGTCAGCGCCTCCCATTCGGATTCGTCTAAGACCGGGGAAACAATATTGCCTCTAATTTTGCCCGTCGATTCCATCGATCCGATCCAATCCGCAGGACGCTCCTTCGGTGAAGGGGGAACAACTTCTGCAACCGGTTCACCAAAACGGGTGATCAATACCGGCCGGCCTGTCCGTTTGACTCGCTCCAGAACAGCCAGACAGGTAGCTTTAAATTTTGAGATCGCCATCCGTTCCACACTTAAAAGGTACTATGGTCAACGACCATAGTCAAATAGTGAGGCGTGTTTGGCTTCCCTCCCCCTTTTGACACCGGACCAGTTTCAGGGCGGCGCGAAGAGTCAGCGAAACAAAAGATAGCAGTCCAAGTCTGCAACGTGTATTTGATTGTCACCATCGATCGAAATACCCCGCGCAAGCGAGGGTGTGTTCAAAGCTCCCACGCGTTGTGGATTTGATTTATCGGACAAATCGAAGATGGTAATCCCATCAACTCCATCTGCCACGTACGCAACATCGGATTTCATCTTAATCTCTTCCGCATCGCCGGATCTATTTTGCGGGTCCACTCCTGTAAATGTCTTCGACAACAGGGCCGGGTCATCCGGTGTTTGGATGGAAAAAATGTAAAGTTTGCCC
The DNA here is from genome assembly GCA_046714535.1 of Acidobacteriota bacterium. Lineage (GTDB taxonomy): Bacteria > Acidobacteriota > HRBIN11 > JAKEFK01 > JAKEFK01 > JAKEFK01. The sequence goes on from JBKKAT010000626.1 coordinate 3,083, forward strand.
GATCCATGACGCAAGCTACCTCTTGACGCTCCGGCTATGTACAGAAAACTGCCCTCCACTTTGAGATCATTGATCACATCGCCTGTATCGAAATTTTTGAGTTTCGTGATCAACTCCGGACTGGCCGGATCTTGCACGTCAATTACATAAAGGTTCAGCTCATTTTTGTCAGTATCGGAATTGAGGCGGGACGTGCATAAGTATGCGACTCCGTTGTGGATGGTTGCGTTGAGTGATTGCTCTATCGACGGGGTGCGGAATGTGGAGATCTGCTGAAAGGTGCCGTTCAATACATTGTAAATTGCCAATCCCGTTTTCTTCAACGCAAGGACCATCACATTTCCCTCAACATCAAAACGGGCCTGGCTTGTCTCGGGAGGAACTTCCGCCGGGTCCAGTTTGAGATGTCCGAGTTCCTGCATGTGAGCGGGATCGGAAACGTCCACGATTCGAATCCCCGGCTTGGAGTCTGCATCCAGTGTGCTGATATAAACTCGCGAATTCCGGATCTCCAGGGAACCCAACATTTCCACAAACGCTATGTTTCCCAGTTCTCTCACCGCTTTTCTGCCAGGCACACGCTCAATGGCCGCAAGCTTGTTTGAGCCGGTGAGGAAAGTCAGGCCATCCACTTCTTCCACATCAGAACCATAAACCGCCGGCATGTTGGATTGAAGCTCGTACGTGCCGTCGCTTTTAAACTTTAAGATCGCGAGTCCAAAACGGCCGAATTCCGTCCATTGCACAAAAGCGTTCAATTGCACCGGATCGAAATCCATGCCGTTTGTGTTGCCGGACCATGCGACTTCACGCACGAGTCGCGGCGACAGTGGAGTGCTGGTTTCATATACACCCAGTTTTTCATCCGAGATTTGTACAAAGAGAAAATTATTCTCAGCCATTAACCCCGATGCACTCACGCTCAACGATCCGCTGCTTTTCGGCTGCGCGGGATTGTTCACATCAAAAAAGGCAACCTTCTGACCGGTCCGGCTTACATAGAGCACATGATTGCTGACGGCCATTACAATCGGAACGGGACGACCCTGTGCGGTTCGCGGAAAGCTGATTTTTGAAAGAATTTCGGGCTTGCGCGGATTCACCATCTTCACCGCAACGATTCCCGACCGGTTCAAATATCTGTAGCTCGCATAAAGCACAGAACCATCCCGAACAAGAGATTCAACAGTGCCTCCTTCCCGCGTAATGCGCAAACTTGTCAACTTGCGTATTTTTCTCGGGTCCGACACGTTTAGAAAATCAAGTTCATTTGCGTTAGATACAATGAGCGCTTCACCACGCAGAATAAAATCCTTTGCTTGAGCACCTGTGAAGCCCTGATACTGCGAAACGATAAATGGCTTCGCGCGATTGGCAATATTCACAACGGTAACGGTGGAATTCTCGAAATGCACTTCACCGGATAAGACATACGCATGGGGAGGTTCGACTTCCAGGTCGAAAGAGGAGTTATCGTTGATCAGTAAACTGGAAAGTAGATTCGGGTGAGACTTATCCGTGATGTCATAGATAAAAAGCCCTGAACCCGAAACGACATACGCCGTCTGGCCAATCACGCGAATAACTCTTGCGTGATCGAACAATTTTCTGGCAACCAGCCGCTGAGCAAAAGCGGGATGCGCAAAAAGGAGAATCACAAATAGATAGAGTAGACACCGAATGAAATTGCATTGCATGACAGTATGTATCCTTATCGTTGAAATTCATTGCGATTCTGCTCTTAGCAAAGCCGTTGCCACACCTCTGTCGTCTGAGACAGGGAGTTGGAAGTCACAAAATTCTGAGGGTGCTATCAGTTCATTGAGTGTGTATTTAACGGAATCTTCCTTCTTACACGCGGCTAATTGAATGTTTGGGGGAAAAACAAAAATGGGACGGATAGTAACGCAAAACCGCAAAGGTCACTTGCGTTTGGTTCGCGAGGCAGCCGCTTTGCTAGCGCCCTTGCGGTACGGCTTTTTGTTTTCAGGTTTGCCGTATCCGCCACCGCCCGGCTTCTCGCCGCCTCCGTGAATGGCGTTCACTGTAGCCCAGGCTCTTTTTTCTGCTTCCTTTCGCGATACTCCTTTTTTTACATAACCTTCTTCAATATGTTCGGCCTTACGTTTTTGCTTTTCTGTATACTTCTTTTTCGTTGGTGATTTCGTGGTTCTTGTTGTTTTTTTTGCTGGCATAAATCCTCCGTATTCTTTGCGGTCTTTGCGTTAAAGAATGTCGAAAATCTTTTCAGTAGGACGCGCGACGACTGCGCGGTTTCCGCGTTCGATAATCGGACGCTGCATCAGATCGGGATGTTTGATCATCAGATCGATCAATTCCTCCTCGCTCATATTCTTTTTCCGTTCGGACAATTTCAGCTCGCGGTAAATCGGTTCTCCTTCGCGAAGAAGATTCGCGGCCGGCAATCCCAGCTTCTTCAGCAAATCTTTCAGCTTTGTGTGGGTCAACGGCTCCTGATAGTAATTTACGCGCGTGAACTCGATCTTTTCTCCTGACAGGAGAGAGTTTGCCTCACGGCATTTGCTTCAAGTCGGCTTCAAATAAACGGTTACCATTTCATTTTTCTTCATGCTCGAAATATAAGCCCTGGCTGTTTGATTTCACGGAGTTTCAAAATTTTGTGGGGATGGCGCTGCTTGCGACGAGATTGCTGAAAGAAGAAATGAAGGGGGGCACATTCGGGTTTGCAAGCGCTGCCGCTACCCATTTTCGAACCAGGCCTTTGCGTGTAACGCGAACCGCGCGAACCGCTTTTGCCTGAACATACGGAGCCGTGAGCCAGCGCGACATAACACTGATTCCCAAACCGGCTTTCACCATCTCCACGATGGCTTCGGTTAGCATCACCTGCGTGATTTTTGCGGGCATAACAGAAGCGGGATTCAGCACCTGTTGAAAAAGAAAAGATTCCTCGCGAGGGGTCATGTAGGTGATCAGCTTCTCTGTCGCAAAATTCCTGGCGGTCAAAAACTTTTTTGTCGCATAAGGATGATCCGGACGCATGATTGCCGTCATCTCATCAGAGAACAATGGATACAACACGATTCCTTTTCTCGCCGGAATCGAATAAAGCAGCGCCAGATCCAGTTCGCCTTTGCATAACGCATTGTATGGATCGGATGTGGCCTCGACATTAATTTGAACCTCTACTCCGGGATAATGTTTCTGGAATTCGCGAATGATTCCCGGAAGCCAGTGATAGCACGTGTTACACTGGGTGCTGATTCTCAAAACTCCTTCTTTGCCTTTCGCTAAACGGCGCACTTCTTCTTCGGTAAAACTCAACTCTTGCAACACGGAGCGCGCCGATGCGAGAACGCGACGGCCTGCTTCCGTCAATATCATGCGCCGGTTTAATCGCAGAAATAATCGTGTCCCCAGCTTATCCTCAATTTCCCGCAGTTGATGGCTGAGCGCCGATTGCGTGACGTAAAGTTTTGCCGACGCAGCGGTCAGGCCCCCTTCGCGCGCGATCATATCGACCAATCGTAAATGCCTGACTTCCAGATCCATGCATGGATTATACATGATCAGAATTCATGAATTCAATGAAAACAAACAATTAGACTCATAGAAGAAAGGGGGATATTGTGCGGTGGAAAGGAGTCAAAATGGGCAACCTCATTAAGGAACTGAAGCTCACGATTCGCAGTTTAAGGAAACGTCCCTCGTTCACAATCGTTGTTTTGTTAACATTAATTGTCGGGATTGCGGCCTGCAGCGTTGTGTTCACGGTGGTTCACTCGGTGCTCTTGCGCCCGTTGCCTTTTCGCTCTCCGGAGCGGATCGCGGTTGTTCCCAGCATCAACGAGGATGCGACCGGCAAGGAACAGGAATACGGCGGCTCTTTGAGCGATTTTCTCGATTGGCGCGACCGGAATCGTTCGTTCGAAGCGCTGGTCGCGATGCAACCCACGGAAGTTGCCTTCACCGGGAATGGGAATCCGGAGCAGCTGGAAGCCGGGCTCATTTCAGCGAATCTGTTTGATGTTCTCGGCGTTCGGTTACACCTCGGACGATCTTTTCGTGTGCAAGAAGAGGTTGCAAATTCGAACGTAATCATTCTCAGCCATGGATTATGGTTACGCCGTTTCGGCGGCAGGGCTGACGCGTTGGGAAAAACCATTCTTGTGGATGGTGTGGCGCAGGAGATTGTGGGAATTGTCCCGCCTGAATTCTTCTTTACGGCGCCCGCTGAGGCATGGCTGCCGCTCGACTTGAGTTTCCCACGTACTCCAAGAACCGCGAATAGAGGGACCGCCATCGCCGGACGTCTTCGTCCGGGTGTTTCCTTTGAACAGGCAACCGGTGAAATGCAAACGATCACCTCGCAAATGGCGCGTGAATTTCCCGTGAATGGCGGTTGGAGCGCAAAAGCCTTGCCGGTTCGTGAACCGTTTGTCCGCGATATTAAAGATGTCTTGATTTTCTTAGCCGCTTCCGTCGCTTTTCTCCTTGTGATCGTGTGTGTCAACGTTGCCAATCTGGTGCTGATTCGTCACATGGAAAGACGCACGGAAATGGTGCTTCGCTTGACTCTTGGCGCAAGCAAATTCGATTTATGGAAGCACTCTCTGTACGAAAATATTCTCTTGACGCTTCTTGCTGCCTTTTTCGGTTTAATCATCGCAAAATTCGCGCTGAATCCCATTATTTCATTAAGCCCCGTGCTGGGAACGAGTCCAGCGGGAACCAGAATCTTGAATTCTGTAAGCCTTGATTCGCGCGCCGTTGCGTTTACATTCGCGCTATCCCTATTCATCGCTCTCACTTTGAGTGTCTTCCCGTTGTTCAGGCTAAAAGCAGTGAATCTGTTCGACTCTTTGAAATCGGGCGCAAAAGGAACGGCGGGTGTGTTCGCAGAACGTCGTTTCCAGAATATTTTTGTGATTGCGCAGCTTTCGATTTCGTTTCTTCTATTGATCGCAGCCATGCTGACATTCCAAAACTTTCATCGTTTCAAAGGAATCGACCCGGGATTCAAAGTCGAATCCTTAATGACAGCGCGGCTTGCTTTACCGGGCACTCGCTATGACACTCATGAAAAACGGGCAGAGTTTCAAACCCGGTTAATGGAAACGGCCCGTTCGATTCCAGGAGTCCTCTCCGCTTCCACGACTACGCGATTACCTTTGAATGAATTCGGAATGACAACAATGTTTGATGTAGACGGCATTCCTCCGGTCGAAGGAGGTTTCGTGGCAAATTTCCGCCGAATCGGCGCCGGCTATTTTGAAACGATGAAGACACCGGTTCTCGAAGGCCGGGAATTAAACGCGAATGATTCGCAACAAGGTATGCCGGTTGCGATCGTTAGTATGGAGATGGCAAAACGATTCTGGCCGGGAGAGTCTGCGATCGGAAAGAGGATTCGACGGCTTTCGAAAATCGACCCGGATTGGCGGACTGTGGTAGGAGTAGTCGGTGACATGAAGGATACTTCGCTCAGCGCCGGACCGGAGCTGACTCTATATACACCTTATGCTCAGGGGAGCATTCCCGCTTTCTACGTTGTGATCCGAACATCGCAAGAACCGGATTCTGCTTTCGCGATGTTGCGGGAAAAAATCGGGACACTGGATAAAGACCTTCCGCTCTACAAGATTGCGACTGCTCAAGAGTTGTTCATCGAATCAATATCGCGACCGCGATTTGCCGCTTACTTGCTTGCCACTTTTGCCCTGCTAGGAATTTTCGTGGCGTTGATCGGCGTGTATGGCGTTGTTTCTTATTCCACTTCCCGCCGCGTAAATGAAATCGGAATCCGAATGGCTGTAGGAGCACAGCAACGATCCATCATTCAATTGATTCTCGAACAATCTCTGCGTTTGAGCCTCTGGGGGATTCTGTTTGGATTGATTGCGGCTTTGATTCTGGAAAGATCTGTCACCACGATGTGGTCTGCTCCGGGAAGCGTGAAGCTGTATCTCGGGATCTCCGCGGTCATGATCCTCACCGGATTGATCGCGTCATCGATCCCGGCGATCCGCGCCACTCGCGTGGATCCCGTGGTGGCGTTGCGTTATGAGTAGATCGTAGAGATTCACTACTTCACTTTTTCGAGCACTTTCCAGGAGCCGGCGGATAGCTGGAGGACGCTTCCGGCACTTTCAGTTTTTTCAAATAGGAGTTCACGTCCGCATGCAAATCGATTTTCTTGCGATCGGCCAACTGAACCAGCGCTGTAGCGGTGAACACCTTGCTG
>JBKKAT010000627.1:0-2849 GCA_046714535.1 Acidobacteriota bacterium
TAAATGTGATGTTCACGATTTCTGATGAAACCGTAAAAAACAGCATAATCACGAGCCTCCCAAAGCACAACCGGAAAAACTAATGCAACATCAGGGTAAAGCCGGCGAACCACTATGCCGGCTCAAGCCGGCGGTCATTTAAAGTACTCTTGCTAGCACAAGAGTCAGGTCATCGTGTTGAGGCGCATCTCCTACAAACTCATTTGCCTCAGCTAAAATCAGATCCCGAAGCTCTTCCACCGGTAACGAACGGTTAATTGCAAATGATCTTGATGACTTGCTCTTCGCCAAACTCCTCATCCTGGGAATTCATCGCTTCTGTCAAACCATCCGAATAGATCAGGAGTACATCTCCTCGTTTCAAATCGATTTGGCCCTTTTTGTAGACAACATCTGGCAGCATCCCTACGAACAGACCACCCGTTTCCAATCGCTCGGTCCCACTTTCCGCGCGAAAAACGATTGGGGGATTATGTCCGGCATTTACATATACAAGACGCCGTAGATAGTCTTCATATACGCAATAAAAGAAGGTCGCATACTTGTGTGTCTCAGTGGAAGCACATAGCAAACGGTTGATGTCATTTCGCAAGAAAAGCATTATTATCTTCCGGTTTCGCGAAGCCCAAAAAGAATGCGATGAACAAGATCATCCAGGGCAATGCGAAAACAAGCACGATATGAATAAACCAGTAGCGCAGATCTTTTTCCGGTTCCGGAACAGCCGGAGCTACCAGCGTCAGCGGCTTTCCGTTTCGCAAAACTTTCAGCGACCAGGGTTCACCATAACGTAATGTTTTCCAGATGTCCCCCAGGTCAAAATACTTTTTGATTTCTTTTCCCTGTCCACGGCCATCATAAAATAGCAATGACTTCGTCCCCCGCTTTCACTCCTGCAAGATATCCCGAGGTTGGTTTTCCCGTGTATCGCTTTTCCAGAACGGACTTCACATAGACGTGACCATTCCGAACTTCACCGATAAAACCTAATTCTCCTTCATGCAAATGCTCTTCAGAAATCACGCTGTAGAGCTGGTAGCCCCGAAGCAAAAACATGGAAGCAGCAAGGAAAATCAGGAATAGGACCCTTCTTATTCCGATTGAAGAATGGTAAAAATCAACCTTGAAGGACCCGACGAAAACGGAATGGGATCGGCCCAAATTCTTACTTTTAAGTTATGACCATCTTTACAAACAAAGGAGGTGTCAAAATACGGGTCTTGAAGCAACCGATGCGCATCGGCGGTGAGCTGCGCGAGACTTTGCCCCCTTAATTCTGATGACGAAAATCCAAGCAGACGGCCTGTGGCAGGATTACTGTAAAGGATTGCGCCCTTTGTATCTGTGATGACAACGGCCAGTTGCATCGAATCCATTGCTTTTTGAAACAGCTTGAATTCTTCTTCCAGTCGTTTTCGCTGAAGTGCATTCAATATGGATCGCTTCAGCAGTTTGGAGCTGATCTCACCTTTTACAAGATAATCTTGCGCACCACTCTCAATAATCGTTTGAACCGCGTCATGATCATCCACACCGCTGATTACAATCACAGGAATAAGCGGATGCTTTTCGGATAATTTATGAAACGTATCAATCCCGCGTGAATCCGGAAGAGTTAGATCGAGAAGGACGATATCGAACCGGGTTTCGGCGAGGCGCTTCAGACCTTCTCCGAGTGTTGGGCGTGATTCCATATCAAAATGCGCATCCAGGCTGTTGATCAGAATCTCGTGGAGCAGAAAAACGTCCCCAACGCTGTCATCGATCATCATTACCCGAACGGTACCCAACATAAATCATAACTTCGCCGATGAAACTGCCGGCCATTCTGCGATTGACTTAGGCGTGTGAGCGCATAGTTTTAGAATATAGAACACGAAAGGAGTGATTTTATGGCGAATGTAATATTTAACACGACAAAAAAGAATGTTAGTACCGCCGAACGATGGCTCGCAACCGTCGCAGGATTGGCTTTAGCCGCCTACGGTCTAAAAAAACGGTCAAAAAGTGGTTTGTTAAGCGCTGCTGCGGGAGGCGGGTTGCTTTATTGTGGACTGAGCGGCCATAGTTTTCTTTACGATGCGTTTGGAATCAATCGGGCGGAAAGAACAGCCAATCCCATAGTGAGTGTTCCGCATGGGGAAGGAATCAAGATTGAACATACCATTATGATAAACCGCAGTCCGCAGGAGCTCTACCATTTTTGGAGAAATCTGGAGAATCTTCCGCTGGTGATGAAACATATTGAATCGGTCACGGTTGTGGATGATCGCCGTTCTCATTGGGTTGCAAAAGCGCCTGCAGGGCAGGTCGTGGAATGGGATGCGGTAATTCACAATGAAATACCAGATCAACTCATTGCGTGGCGTTCGGTGGACGGCTCTGAAATTGACCATGCTGGATCTGTCGAGTTTAAAGAGAATGTCATAGGCGCAACGGATTTGAAAGTCGTTTTGAATTTCAAGCCACCCGCAGGCAAAGTGGGTGCGATTGTGGCGAAAATTCTTGCTGAAGATCCTGCTCGTCAAATAGAAGAAGACCTGAAGCAATTTAAGACAATGATTGAGGCCACACCGATTACATCCCGGGATCATCCAAGATCTTCACATTTGTAGGAATTTTAACGCAACGGCGCAGGCGCGCAAGGAGTTAAGATTCGTCTATAATATTCAGGATGAATCGGCGGCGAAATTACGCTCTCCTTATTTGCATACTCTTTTTTCTGCTCGCCTGTAACGAAAAGCAGAGCGGCCCGTTAGCTCAGCCTCAAGATACGGCAAATGACAATTCTGAAGGGATTGTCGTTGTTGCAACAAACGATTTTCATGCAGCTCTGGACCGCGCAGAAG
>JBKKAT010000628.1:0-5856 GCA_046714535.1 Acidobacteriota bacterium
TCAGCGCGCTTGTTGTATTCATCGGATTCAACCTGACCTTTTTCCCGCAATTCATTCTGGGATATCTGGGTATGCCGCGACGTTACCATTTTTATCCGGAAGAATTTCAGGTGCTGAATGTGATGTCTACCGCAGGCGCTTCCATTCTTGCGGTTGGATACTTGATTCCGCTGATCTATTTCACTTGGTCCATGCGTTACGGACAACCGGCGCCAGCAAATCCGTGGCAGGCAAAAGGATTGGAGTGGTTGACACCTTCCCCACCACCCACGCATAACTTCCATGAGCAGCCGGTTGTAGAAGAAGAAGCGTACGATTACGGTCGAAAGGAGCCGCAAGTTGTCTGATACCACGCGCGCAGGACATCTTCATCATTTCGATAGCGCCGAACAGCAAAAGTCCGCCGCTTCGCTGGGAATGTGGCTTTTCATTGCTCAGGAAATCATGTTTTTTGGCGGATTATTCCTGGCTTACGTTGTCTACAGAAGCGCTTACCCTGAAGCGTTTGGTGCAGCAAGCCATCATCTCGATCTAAGGTTCGGAGCTTTCAACACAGCCGTTTTGATTGCCAGCAGTCTTACTATGGCGCTCGCTGTGCACGCAGCTCAGGCCGGAAACAAAAAAGGGTTGATCGGATTTTTGATCGTTACGATCGTGCTCGGTTCAATTTTTCTTGGCGTCAAAGTCGTGGAGTATCACGATAAATTTGTGCATCACCTGATCCCGGGACCTTCTTTTCGATTAGAGGAGGGCGCGCTGGAGCCACACGCAGAGATTTTCTATTCGCTCTATTTCATGATGACCGGTCTGCACGCTCTTCATATGGTGATTGGAGTCGGCATTCTTTTGGGACTGGTTTATTTTGCCTGGAAAGGACGTTATACGCCTGACTATTATTCTCCGGTTGAGCTCACCGGGTTGTACTGGCACTTTGTTGATATCGTCTGGATCTTTTTGTTTCCATTTTTGTACTTGATTAACAGGCATTAGCATGTCAACACACGTGGTTCCAAAAAAAGTTTATTTTTTCATTTTCGCAATATTGATGGTCCTGACTGCTCTGACCGTTCTTGCCGCTTATAAAGATCTGGGACCGTTGAACGTCGTTGTTGCCATCACGATCGCAGTAATCAAAGGAACTCTGGTCGTCCTGTTTTTCATGCACGTACGCTACAGTGACCGCCTTACCTGGATCGTTGTCATCACCGGATTTGCCTGGCTTGCCTTGATGCTGGTGCTCACGCTGAGTGACTACTTCTCACGCGCCTGGCTCAGCGCTTGATTTAAGGCTTTTTCAGCTGGCGAAGGAATTTTTCGACAGGCAGTGTATTGATAATATTTTCCTTTGTTGCCCAACCGCGCCGCGCCTGGTCGATACCATATTCGAGATAGCGCAGCTCCGCCGTTGCATGAGCATCGGAATCGATGCACATTTTCACGCCCGCATTCACGCACTTTCGGATGTGCTCATCTTTCATATCCAGACGATCGGGAGATGCATCAATTTCCAACACCGTTCCGGTCCTGAGAGCACCGGCAATCACCGCATCCACATCAAGCTCGATCGGATCCCGTTTGATCACTTTGCGCGCCGTCAGATGGAAAATGATGTCCACGTGCGGATTCTCCATTACCCTCAGTATCCGTTGGGTTTGTTCTTCGCGCGATAGATGGAAATGATGATGCACCGCGGCCCCCACACAATCCAGTTCCGCCAGAACTTCATCCGAGATGTCTACCGTGCCATCTTTCATTATGTTCAATTCTGCGCCGGCCAGTATTCGAAATTTTCGCTTTGCCTTTTTGAATTTCTCATTGATTTTCCGGATTGCTTTTATCTGCTCCCGCAATTTGCTTTCATCCGAACCATTGGTCATCGGCAACCCTTTCGTGTGATCGGTAATCGCGATGTATTCCAGACCGATTTCTTCCGCGGCATCGGCCATCGCTTCAATGGAATCGTCACCGTCCGTCCAATCCGTTTGTACTTGCAGATCCCCTTTTAGATCGCCGTAATCGATCAGGCCGGGCAATCTCTTTTTAAGAGCAGCCTGGATTTCGCCGGTATCTTCACGCAATTCAGGCGGTATGTATTGCAAACCCAAAGATTCGTAGATTCCTTCTTCGGTTTCGCCGGCAATTTTGTCGTCTCCCGCAAACAGTCCGTATTCGTTCAGTTTCCAGCCTCGCTTGACCGCCATTTCCCGAAGGGCAACGGAATGATTCTTGGATCCGGTAAAGTAGCACATAGCAGCACCCAACGATTCTTCGGGCACAATACGCAAATCGGCATCCATGAGATTTCGCAGGCGAACGTTTACTTTGGTATTCCCTTTTCCATATACATGATCCACCATTGGAAGCGCACAGAAACGTTCAGCAATCTTTTCGGGGTTGGAAGAGGTAACCACAATGTCGATATCACCGATTGTTTCCTTTTTTCTACGAAGCGATCCTGCGATCGCAACTTTTCCGGTTTCTGGAAATTGCGAGACATACTGCTCGAGAGTCTTTGCAAACTTATAGGCGAAGCCAAATGTGCGCCGGTTGCCCGCCTTTTCCAGAAATTGCAGGCCCTTTAAAATCTTTTCTTCTGTCCGCGCACCGAAAGAAGGAAGCGCTCTGATTTTCCCTTCACGCGCGGCCTGTTCCAGTTCCGTTAAATTTGTAATTTTCAACTTCTTCCATAACATCTGAATCATCTGTGGTCCAAGGCCGCCGACTCTTCTTAGCTGAAGCACATCCACCGGCATTTTCTGCCGGAATTTGTCATACTCCGGGAAGCTTCCTGTTTTGTAAAGTTTCTCAATGTGATCGGCGATGCCTTTTCCGACACCCGGAATTTTAGTGAGAGATTTCGCTCCCCCCTGACGAAGAATCTCCTCAACGCTTACCTCGAGACTTTGAACCGCTACGGCTGCCCTTTCGTAAGCTTGAGGTTTAAAAGGAATCCGTTCCATTTCGCAATAGAGCGCCATTTCAAAGAGGATTTTTGCGATCTGCTGGTTCGTCATATAGGAATGATATGTCGAAACGGGGCAAAGTAGCGCGGATGTCTCGTCCGCGCGATTCGCGGGGCGGGACGCCCGCGCTCTTTCCTTATGGTTTCGGTATGTGCAACGTTTTGCTGATCATCGTGGAACCAAAAAGCAGATAGAGTAGGGAGATCAGATGGAGTTCCATTCCGAGAAATCGCACAGGATAAAGGTCTCCGTGAGAGAATGCAAAAAGTGTAATTGCAAGCGGAATGATATTCAGCGGCACGGGAGTACCTTCAAAGTATTTCACCTTCCCCTGCGGTGAGTCTGAGAGTTCTTCAGCAGTGATGTTGTACCGGGCCAGCCTGCTGATGCTGCATGCGGCGAAGTAGACCAGAATGATTTGATCCAACAAACTTTGAAGACCGATCGCATAAGCAATTGCTGCCGGCGCCGCCCCAAACGAAATTACATCCGCCAATGAATCCATTTCACGTCCCATCGGAGAAGCTTTGTGTCTCCATCTGGCAATGCGACCATCCAGGAAATCCAGGACAATTGCCAGTGGAATGAGCCCTACAGCGGTATACAACTCGGAACGATCGCCTGTGGCGCTGAAACTCATCGCACGAAAAATGGCAGCAACGCCGCAAAAACCATTGGCTAGCGTAAAAAGGTCCGCGAAATGAAAATCGCGAATCATGGAGAATCTGCGAACAGGTTCCTTAGACGTTTGAACTTTTTGTTTCTTCATTATTGTTATCCGATTTTATCATCGTATGTAATTTAGTGTAGGATAACCCTTAGGGGGAGGGTAAGTCATGAGAAGGATCCTAATTTCGTTTGTTTTCTTTATTTCCATTTCGCTAACTGCTATCGCTGAAAATCAGGCAAAAGTCATCGAACTCATCCTGGATGCCTCCGGAAGCATGAATGCGAAATTACCCGATGGTGGTACACGAATCGAAGCGGCGCGTCAGGCTGTATCAAAGATCGTTACTTCCCTGCCTGCTGATACGCAATTGTCCTTCCGCGTGTATGGCCATCAATCGCCGCGCGAAAAACATGATTGTAACGACACGCAACTCGTGATTCCGTTTGGAAATCACCGCCCGGTAGCTATACGATTGAAGTGGGCAAGGGAAAGAGATCCTTCACGATCGCAGAAGGCCAGGAATTAGAAATGAATGTGAAGGAGTAGGTTCCAGGGGGAGCGCGGGCAAGCCTGCTCCCCTAAACTTTTCCTGCCCGTTCGAGACGCTTGTAGAGAGCCAGGGAATACGCGACTGTAACCAGGGTTGCGATCAGTAGGACGGCAATTGCGAAGAGTGGCGTCACACCTGCAATCGTTGTTAGAAAACCGGTGACTCCCACAACTACGAATAGGCGGGCACCAAAACGGTGTGTATCATTCCAGACTCGCTCATTGGCCAGGGTCCATGGGGTCCGGATGCCAATCCAGAAATTGCGTTTGACTTTACCGAGCACATTTCCCAATAAAGCAAAGAACAGAAAAAAGCCTGCAAGAAATGCACGGCTGGTGTCGATCGCCTGATGTAGCATGCTCCATAGTAATAATCCTTGAATGTAAGCAAACAGGCACGCGCACAAGAACAGGACAAATTCATATGTAGTGCGAAATGAATCTACTTCAAAAGGTTTGGGAGAAAGCCATGGCAATGCCTTCATCAAACCCAGAATGAAAACCATCACACCGGGCAGCAAAAAGGCGGCCCACGTTTTATCGCCATAGTCATCCACTTTGCCTTCTATATTCCAATGAACCGGAACTTGTTCGGGCAATTTCGGATAAACGTAGAACGTAACAAGGAACACCAACACGATGAGAATGAGTGTTCCGATCGCATAAATCCGCTTCATCAATTGTTCCTCCTTTTCCGCTTCGAATCCCCCACAAGATCGACAACCCATTTCATCAGATCCTGAACCACGGTCGTGTTTCAGGAGTAATAAATGGAGAGTTTCCCCTTCCACACGCTCGGAAACGAGCGCTTGCAGACCGTGCTTCCTGAATAAACCTGCGCTGCCGGTGCGGATTGCCAATCGCTTCAGGCGAATTGATTTTCAGCGCAACATACCAATCGAGCCGTGGATCGCGCGCACGATAAACTTTTCCCATTCCACGTGCCCCAATCAGATCAATATTTCGTATTGTCCTATGGTTGAACCGGAAAGAATTTCCATGCAGTTGGATTATAGCAAATTGATGATTTGACCGATCTTTGAAGAAAAGGATCAAACGTTGATCGACTTGAGGGCAGATGTAAGATTTTGCTTTTTCGCGCAGGGATCGCTGGCAGAAGGCCTTGTACAGATCTTTTCTTCCTCACCATGTAAACGTCCATCCGGAAAATGAGCTCGGCGGTAGTGAGGCTTTCGGAAACAAGCAGTCATATACGTTGGGTTCAAACAACTCTCGCAAGACATTTTCTTGAAAAAGGGGAATAGTCACAAAAGAACCATCGGCACGAAAAATTAAGCAACTGATTCGTAATCAGTAGGTCCACGGTTCAAATCCGCGCGCCAGGTTTCTGTAGACTAGTAATAGAGTAGATTGTGGGCCGCCGATATCTCAGCGGCCCTTCATCTTTAAAACTACGGTCTTCTGATCGCTGGACCTTCGAACATGAAAGTGCAGCAACCGGTTTTGCCATCAAGCGATACTCTGTTCTGGGTTAGATCAAGATAAATGATCTTACCCACCGGTACTTGACTGATGTTTGCTGTCGCCACGGTGAACGTCACTGTGCGTATCACATCCATGGTTCGCGCGCGGACTATACCGGTTGCAGGATCGGCTGAGATCACACGCGCTTCCTCACTAAACTGTGGAAGTCGAGGGGCTATTGTTTGCTGC
>JBKKAT010000629.1:0-6942 GCA_046714535.1 Acidobacteriota bacterium
GCACAGGTATTTTCACTGGATAAACATACAGTCACGGTTCGTGTTTTGATTTTGAAGTCCACGACTGCAAGAAAATTGGCTTTCAGCTGGGGAACGGAAACCTGGCAGCGGGGAGCGGTCTGTTTTACAATGGCGGCCACAGTGGTGGGATCATTTTTCTGAACGGCTTCCAGAAACTTTGTTGCATAACTCTTATCCGATGATAGACGATTGATGAAGCTATTCGCTTCATTCACAACAATGAAAATATCTGCCGATTCAATGCTTCCTTGTTTTGCGATATTCATAACCGCTTCCGGAGTTTGGTTACTGGCCGCGTTGAGAACAGAACCTGCGAGTATCAAAAAAAATGCAAGAACAAACACTAAAGAATTTGATTTGTCTTTCACGCTTCCTCCTATCCGCCTACGGTGATGGATTTTGTGGCAAGCCCATAAGGAGTTTGTACCTTCAGCGTATATCCGGCGCCTGCACCTGGCGGCCGTATTCGCACTGTGATGCTGTTTGCCGTTGTGCTCATCACCCTGGATGGAAGTACTCCTCCGGGCGTAGATGGACCCGGCTCAAGAGTAACAGTGAATGTGCAAGTGGGCCGGAAATTTGTGAGGTTGATAATCAAATCTTCGTCGGCGCCCGCCGGAGAAGTGTCGCGTGAAGTACTGGTAATGCTGAGAGCGCCCGGAAAGGTTGGGCCGTTCCGAAATACAGTAGCTCCTGAGGCGTTGGAAACCGTAACAAGGACTTGACCAGAGGCGCTGCAAGTAAGGTCAGGCATACTTACAGTCATATTTAAAGGTGAAGCAACGTTGAGCACTTGCGCCGCGACAGATCCGAACTTGACGCCCGGTGTTTCCGTTGTTCCGAACGTGCGGAACCAGTTGCCGCTAATTTTAACAGGGTCACCCGGCTTGGTAGTCAACGGAGCAACTTCGCAAACCAACGGTTTGGGCAAAGGCACAGTGACCGCCTTCGTTTGGCTGTTATTGTTTGTCGGACCGTCTTCGCTTTCGAAGAGTGAAACTTCAGCTTTTAGATTAAATGCGCCGGCTTGCGGAAACTTAAATGACAAATTCAGCGTCTGCTTTTCGCCTGGTTTAAGTACAGGGAAAGAAGTCAGCGTGGGTTGAGGGGAACTTGGGGTGCAGCTATTTCGGACCAGACCGTTCGTATTCTCCACAAGCGTTAGATTTACGCTGTAAGAACCCCCTCCACCGGGAGTAGGCGTTTTCGCGCCCTGATTCACAAGCGTAACAGTTACCTGTGAATCCTTACCTGCTTCGGCCGGCACGACAGCCACTCCAATCACCTGCGGGTCCAATCGGAACGGGCAGACGATTAATGCTTTGGTGATTGTCTTCACTTGCTCCGGTCCGACAGTTCCATCAATCTTTTTGACTTTGAACCGAATCGTGAACGTGAGTGTCACAGTCGTACAGGCAGACACCGCTTGTGCGCCTATCTGTACAGATACTGTTCCATCAGATCCGATCAACTTCGTATTGAGTGGAACTGCGCGCGCGGCAGCTGTGTTGCTCGATCCGGTATTCACACTCGCTTCGACAAATCCGGAAGTCGCGTCACCACGGCAGTTCACAATGTTGATCTGCACCGGGACGGTTGTGTTCGATACGGCGCTTCCAGCCAAAGACACACTCGCGCATTCCTGCGCCTCAGCCGCAATCCTGAAGAGTGAAAAGAGGGCGAAAAGGACAAAAGTTTTTTTCATACTGATTTCTCCGCTATCCTGATCCTTATGTGCATCACGTGATTCTGACTGCTGAGGATTATGGTCTCCTGCAGTGTCCCTGGAAACTGTCCATCCACAGTCCGTACTTCACGACCAGTTTGAACAGCACCTCACCTATCGGACACGCGGCAAATTGAACAACTCCATGGCCTGAATTATTGCAGTTTGGACCGATCGAATAGACACCGGTGGTCATCGTAGGGGGCGTCGCATTGACGTTTAGCCTTGAGCAGGTTTGGGCTCCGATCTGATCAACGTAAAGATCAGCACGAGTCTTAATCTGCGTGATTGCTGCGTTAAACTTTCCCGCTTCCGAACACTGGGAATTAATTACGCTGCCTCCACCGGTAGCTCCTGCAAAATTCGTTACTCGCGTTGGCACGATGGTGGCATTTGAAATTTTCCCGCATTTCAGTTGAATAGAATTGCCATAAGATCCACAACGGTATGACAATCCGATGGCAAACTCAGGCGCGGGGCATTCTGCTGTAGCCGTATGATTTCCGCCAGGTCCACCGACTTTTGGCATGGTTCCTGCGTAGACCTCTTCGAAGAAATTGCATAAGAGCAGCGCAAGGATACTTAGCCAAAATTGCTTGCCTATATATTTTTTCATACTCAAGCTTCCTCCTTGTTCTCTGGCTTAAGCAAATCTCTCGCCTGAATCAGAATCCTTCGGATCCGAGCATGGCTAGTCTTTTCGTTTACAGTTTTGGCAACGGAAATTGCTTTCAAAACAACCTGGGTTGCTATAAAAAACTCCGGGATGCAAACCGTTTATGGTACAAAGGAAGTGTGATTCGCCTCGTTGCCACCTGTAACGAAAGAACGATTTCGTTTCCTTTGACCGAAGATCTAAATGAGATAACAGCCGGCTCCCTTCCTGAAAATGGGATTTACCTGCCATACAAAGGAATTTCCAGACAGCATTTTTCCGTACTCAAAAATGGCCAAAACTGGGTTCTACAGGACCTGGGCAGCACAAACGGAACTTCATTAAACGGAAAAAGAATAATGAAGGCTCCTTTAACCCCGGGTGATGTTATCCAAATCGGTGCGGTGACAATCCGCGTTGAAACAACCTCCGGCGAAGTACAGGAAATTGATTCACTGATAGGAGAATCCACTCAGTCAAAGAAAACCGACAAATTGGGAGAAGTCCCGTTCCGCGCCGAGGGCATACCTTATTCTTTTCCGAATCTCGTACTGCCGGAAGACATGATCATCGGAAAATCGGCGGTCATGATGGAAATCTACCGCAAACTTCAATCGATGGCCGATAGCGATCTCAATATTTTGTTTGTAGGAGAGACCGGAACCGGAAAAGATTTTCTGGCCAGGACGGTGCATTTATCCAGCAAGCGAAGAGGACGTTTTGTGGCGGTCAATTGCGCCGCGATGCCTTCCGAGCTTGTTGAGGCAGAGATGTTTGGGATTGGAGAAAAAGTTGCGACCAATGTGAATCAACGAAAAGGAAACATCGCCGCTGCTGAAGGAGGCACTCTCTTTCTGGATGAATTAAGCGCCTTTCCCTATGCATTGCAGGCAAAGATCTTGCGGGCCATTGAAGAAAAGGTGATTCATCCGGTGGGAGAAACCCGGGCCATTCCGGTCGATTTCAGGTTGATTTCCGCCACGAACGAAGAACCAAAAGAGTTGATCCGAACCGGAAGGCTTCGTCAGGATTTATATCATCGTCTTGCCGCAGTCGAATTTTATATCCCGCCTCTTCGCGAAAGAAAAGACGATTTAGAAGTGCTGATTCCCGCCCTGTTCAAGAGCATCGCGGAAAAGGAAAATAAGCGTCTTTCCGCTATGAGCAAAAGACTCTTTGCGCTTCTGTTAAACTATTCGTATCCAGGCAATCTGCGCGAGTTGCGGAATATCTTGAAAGCAATTGTTGCCTTTGCACATTCGGGGGAGATTCTGGACATCCATCTTGTTCCAGAAAAGCTTCTAGGAGGAAAAGGAGGGGGGGCAATCGATGATTTTGTGGAAAGCCGTCTTCAAGAAGGTGATCTGGATCTCCGAAATACTGTAGATGAGTTCACGCGGAATTTTGTTCTTCATGCGTTGAGAATTCATGGTGGAAACGTTTCCAAAGCGGCAAAACAATTGAAGGTGAGCACCTTCGGTTTGCGGAAGATGATGAAGCGATTGGACATTTCGAAGGAAGGTTCGGAGTAGCGAATTGATTCGCTGATTTTTGAACAGAAGATCCAAGAGTTATGGTCGCTACTACAAACGAAATTGAATAAGAAGCATTTACCCGAAGCGACGACTGTCATTCATGGCGAAGCTTCGCAAGAAAATACGCTTGCTTCGGAAGAAATTCCATTTCAGAATTGGGAGCGCTACCGGATCTTTGAATGTCTGGGTGAAGGAGGTATGGGAACTGTCTATAAGGCCTTCGACCCTGCATTGAAGCGCTACGTAGCGATCAAATTTCTGCACAGCTCAGACGCTGCTTCGCAGAAACGCTTTTTGCGTGAATCTCGCGCTCAGGCCCAAATCGAGCATCCGCATGTGTGCAAGATCTATGAGGTCGGCACCTTTGAGGGAAGAAACTACATCGCGATGCAGTTCATTGCCGGTGAAAGGCTCGATAAACTGAAAGCGCGTTTAACCGTTGAACAGAAAGCGGCCCTGGGGGTTCAGGTTGCGGAGGCTCTGCAAGCGGCGCACAGGCTTGGAATCATTCACCGCGACATCAAACCTGCAAACATTTTGGTTGAGCAGACGGATCAGGGATGGTCCTCTTATATCGTCGACTTTGGCCTTGCACGCGATACTTCCGTTCCGGGGGCAACGAAGACCGGCGTTGTCATGGGCACTCCGGAATACATGTCTCCCGAGCAGGCGTGGGGTAAACCTGATACAGTGGACCGTCGCAGCGATCTCTATAGCCTGGGTGCTACTTTCTATGATCTTCTGTCACAGCGGCCTCCTTTTCAAGGAAACAGCTACGAAGTTCTCATAAAACTTTCGCAACAGGACCCGCTTCCGCTTCGCAAAATCGTCGGACATTTTCCCAGGGATCTGGAGACGATTGTCATGAAGTGTCTCGAAAAGGATCCGGATCGACGTTACGATTCGGCGCGAGCGCTTGCCGATGATCTGCAACGTTATTTGAATGGAGAGCCTGTCCTCGCGCGCCCTGCCGGAATCATACATCGAATGGTTCGGAAAACCAAAAAGCATAGGAAGGTTGCGGCTATCGTGACGGTTTCCGCGCTGGTGGCTCTCATTGCTGGCGGAATTGGACTCTACTCATGGTGGGTTTCCGGGAAACAGTTGGAATTTACGCGACAGCTTACTGAAATGGTGGAAGGGATGGAATGGCAAATGCGCGTTGAGCACACAACACCGCTGCATGACATCAGAAATGCCAAAGCAAAAATCCGGATACGAATGCAGGAGATTGAAAAGAATTTTTTACACAAAGGGAAAATTGGATATGCGCCTGCGCATTATGCTCTGGGCCGCGGGTTTATTGCATTGGAAGATTTTGATCAAGCCAGGACTCACCTGCAAGAGGCCTGGAAGAGTGGTTACACGCGTCCGGAAGTTGCCTATGCGCTCGGTTTTACAATCGGGATGGTTTATCAAAAAGAATTGAACTCCTTAGCAAGAATGGAAGAAGGACCCAAAAAGATCGCGAAGCGAGCCGAAATTCAAAAGAGATACCGTGAACCGGCTCTGAAGTACCTGAGGTTAGGACAGGGAGCGGGAAGTTCAACCCCCGAATACATGCGGGCGCTGATTGCTTTCTATGAAGAAAAGTATGAGCTGGCTTTGAAAGAGTGCGATGCGGCGTTAATTCGAGCACCCTGGTTCTATGAAGCAAAGATTCTGGAAGGAAATATTCATTTTGCCATGGCAACCAGGATGATCAGTCACGATCCTGAACAGGGGATCGATCTTTATCAAAAGGCTCGCGAGGCATATCGCCAGGCAAGCATCATCGGTGCCAGCGATCCTGATGGGTATGTACATCTATGTGACGTTGGACGCAAAATCTTCATTAACATTTTCTATAACAAAGGCGGAGATATGACTTCGCAATGGGAACAAACCGTTGCTTCTTGTAATCAAGCGCTGGAAGTCGATCCTGAAAATGCGCTCGCGCAGGCTTCCTATTCGGGCGCCCATGCAGAGTGGGGCTTTTATCAAGGTTATGTCGGAGAAGATCCACGTCCCGCGCTCCAAAAATCCATTGCAGCTGCAAAAAAAGCGGTCGAACTGGATCCTGATGATCCTTCCTTACAGGCAACGCTAGGGGATGCGTATCTCTACTTCATGGGAGATGCCTGGCCACGCGGAATTCCTTTACAAAATACGGCTGATCTTGCGGTACAAAGCTATCAAAAAGCGGTTCGTCTTGATCCACTCGAAGGCAACTTCAACAACCTTGGCTATTCGTACTGGTACAAAGCGCTCGACCAGATCGATCGAGGCGGAAATCCGATGACAGCTCTATCAGGTGCTATCGAGAATTACTACATAGAGATTAAAAAATATCCTTCAGCAATTGCTACCTACGGAAATCTGATTGGCGCATTATTAACCAAAGCCGAATATGAACTGGATCATGGTATCGATCCGGGGAACACGGTAAAAGAGGCTCAGGAGGTTTATCAAAGCTGCGCCAGAATCAATCCCCAAGCGCCTTTTGTATCTCGTAACATGGCAGGAACTCTTGTGATACGGGGAAGGTTCGCAATGATGCAGAACCAGGATCCGGGTTCTGACTTCCGTGAGGCAATCAAACTGGCTGAAAGCGCCCATCGGATGAATCCTTCCATTGCCGCGATTTTTTATTCGGGAATGGCCCATCGCTATCAAGAAAAATATGAACGCCAACACGCGATGGATTCGTCCTCTTCCGTGCGCAATGCAATTGAAAAACTCGAAGGTTTGGCAAAGCTAAAAATTGAATACGCGCCCTTTTATTCCGAACTGGCGGAAGCCTGGATCGAACAAGCAAGAATCACAAAAAGGTTACAGGCGTTTAAGAATGCGGAAAAGTATTTGGATCAGGCCATCACCATCAATCCGAATTACAGCCATGCATTCGCTGCGAAAGGAAGGCTTTATTTACTGATGCAGTCCCCGACAGAAGCAGAAAAACAATTGCGCTCTGCCATCCGGATGAAGCCGGATCTCGCTGAAGCTTATTGCAACCTAGGTGACAC
>JBKKAT010000630.1:0-3858 GCA_046714535.1 Acidobacteriota bacterium
ATATCTTCCACACCGTACATGTCGTATTGCGTGACAACGAGTCCTTTCGTGGCCCGTTCGAGCGGAATCATTTGCGTGATCGGATAAGGCGCAATCACAATTCCACCGGCATGGATCGACAGATGTCGTGGAAAACCGTTGATATGAGCGGCAAGTTTGAGGATCAAAGGGAAGGGCTCCTGTTCCAGCGGCAGATCGCGCGTTTCGGGAAACTGCGTTTTGTCTTCCAGGATTGCCTTTGCATCGGCTCCCCAGGGTATTCGCGACGAAACGGCCGTGATTTCATCGTCCGGAAGTCCGAGCGCTTTACCAATTTCGCGCACGGCAAGACGTGCGGTAAAGGTTACATAAGTGCAGATCATGGCGACTCGATCGTGACCGTAGCGCTCGTACACATAAGCTAGAATCTCATCGCGTTGTTTCCAGCCGAAATCGAGATCGATGTCGGGAGGGGATTTCCTTCCCGCATTTAAAAAGCGTTCGAAGTAAAGATCGTACCGGATCGGATCTACGTTTGTGATTCCCAGCACGTACGAAACAATGCTGCAGGCGACCGACCCGCGACCCACCCAGCTGATCCGTTTCTCTGTTGCATACCGAAGCACATCCCATACGGCCAGGAAGTAATCGACAAAACCAAGTTCGCGAATCACTTTCATTTCGTTGTTCAAACGGGCCAGGGGAGCGCCGCCGTAAATGGTTCGATAGCGGCGCTCCAACCCTTCGCGGCAAAGATGTTCAAAAAATCTCCAGGAGGGCTCACCCGTGGGAACGGAAAATTCCGGAAAGGCCGTTTTGCCGATCTCCAGATCCACGCAACATTGCTCTGCGATGATTGCAGTATTGTGAATGGCTTCCGGAATGTCTTGAAACAATTCTTCCATTTCCTGTTCTGTTTTCAGCCGGCTGTCAGCGGAAGCAAGCGAAAGCCGCGCATGAATGTGCGATTGTTTTTGAATCGCGGTGAATACGCGATGAAGAAAAAAATCATTGGCGTACAGGAAATGAACATCATTGGTTGCTACGACACCGATTCGTAAAAAAGAAGCAAGATCACGCAGTCTCCGGATTTTTTTTGCGTTTCCTTCTTCCTGATTGCGAACCAGCTCAGCGTACAGATGGTTGTGATCCCAGCAGACAGCCAGATCGGTTAATAAGGATTCGTCTTGCGATATCACGAAGATTTGAGGATCGGAAGTGTACGCAATTTTTTGCAGATCCTTTCGTAGCGAAAACTTTTCAACCAGATGACGCGCTGTAATAATTTCGGATATCTGGCTGAATCCCTTTTTGTTTTTCGCAAGAAGAACGGCTTCCCCATCTTCCGATCGAAGACAGCAACCGAGAATTGGTTTGACTCCGATCTGTTTCGCAAATTGAAAAAACTGAATTGCGCCGTAAAACGCGTTCGTATCGGTGAGGGCAATCACCGGCATCTGCAATTCTTCCAGCCGGAACAATAACTGGGGCACGCTGAAGGTCCCTTCCAACAACGAAAATGCGCTGTGTAGATGTAAATGAACAAACATTGGTCCGTGGACTCCGGTCTGTATTGTAGGCGAAGAAAAAGCGAAAATCAAATGTGATTAAGTAATTGTCTGTTGACATAATGTAATGTATACATTACATTATGTAACGTATGGATTACATCGAGGAGGATGAAATGGAGACTCAAAAAAGACGATTACCGGGAGTGCTTTACGCGACCGGAGCAACGATTTTCCTGTGGGGAGCGCATCTTTACGTGCGCGAATTCATGAAACTGGAACCGGGAGATACACTACGGCTCATCATCACATCGGCATTAGTGCTGGCGTTTCTCTGGCTGGTGATCGAACAAGTTCGGCTATCGCGTCATCTGGATGAATTTCATCGGCAGGTGCAGTATCTGGCGCTGGGAATCGCTTTTCCCGTGGCCCTGGTGCTCACCTTTGCGATCGGATTTTTTCGCGCGGAAGGCCTGTTTGCAGGCGCCGACTCGCGCGATTTGTTCATGATTTTGATTTTGAGTTACGCGGCTGGTTGGACGATTGCGTGGAGGCGATTCGCATGAAAAACCGGTTACGAGTCCTTCGAGCCGAGCGGGAATGGACGCAAGAAGAACTTGCGAACGAACTGGGGATCACGCGTCAGGCCATCATTTCCATTGAAAAGGAAAAATATGATCCGAGTCTTGTGCTGGCGTTCCGCATTGCAAAAGTATTCGGACAACCACTGGAAGCAATCTTCTTCCCGGATGAATGAGAAGATTTAACGCAGAGATCGCAGAGAAAAAACTCTACCTAAAATAGGAAATCTGGCTGCTAAACTGCTTGCATATCATTGACGAATCATCGTGCAATATGTTTGTATAGAAACAATGAATCGCACTTTCCTGCATTTCGGATTTCTCACCCTTGTAATGCTGCTCGCTTGTTTTGGAGCAAATCAAAAAACCAGCGCGGTGGATGCTATCGAGTTGCCGGAGGGGGGTGGCGAACCCGGCAAAGCCTGCCTGGAACTTCATTGGAAGGTTCTGAAAGCGATCGCAGACGAGATCAACGAGGACCAAGCGCCTGAGGAGTTGAAGGATCGACCCGATGTAGAAAGGCTAGCACGGGAACTGATGGGCGATAGGACCTACACGTTCTATACGATCCAGGGAGGAAGACGGCGGGGAAATCAAGCTATTCTGCGTGTAAGCGCAACCGATGGGAATCAAGCGGATCGCGGTGAAATCACGATGATTTACGATGGTAAGATCTGGCTGTATGGCGGTAGCAAGTGGACGATCAAGGTCCGTGATGTCGGCGGGAGACCCACCATGGAAAATATGCGAAAGATCGCAGCGGCGATCCTTGATTACGAGATCGACCATGACGGCTATCCGTCCGCATCAACCATTTCGGATCTCTCCGATCTGATTCAACCAACCTACATCGAGGAGATGGTGCTGAAGGATGCATGGAATAACGACCTGGTATACAGAAAAGATCCTAAGAAGAACCAGTCCTGGTTGATTAGTTATGGAAGCGATGGCAAACCCGAAGATGGACTGTACGACAAACATGGGATTCCGATTCCAGCCCGGCTCACCCCGGAACTGACAGACCACATTGGTGCAGATATTGTTATGAGCGATTACATCTTTGTTCGGCACCCGAAAAGACCGCTTGCCGGGGACGAACCAAAAGTAGGAATCGAAAAAGGAATTGTGCCGATCGAAAAAGGAATTGTGCCGTTGGATGCATATCAAACAAAAGTACGAAAGATGGTTCCTGAGGCAGAAGAGTTTGTGAGAGCATCCATGCAGCCTTCGGAAAAAATCAAATCTTTTTTGACTGAGCCTTCTTTTATTAAAGTAAGAATCTTGAATCCGCAAGGAAAAGGACCTTACGCGCATAGGATGGTACTCGAAGATCCGACAATCCCTGAACAGGAAATCAAAGCTTTCATGCGTGCAGTTGAAGGCGAATCGTATATGGGCACTCCTTATGAAAGCAAGCCGGATCAAATTCGAATCGTTTTGGTAGCAGAACCGCTTCGAGCTGCTGACAACAGTGTTGCCGGTGTTTTGATCATCGTTGTTAACTTGGCTCCTTAAGGGAATTCCAAATTGGATTCAACTCGTTGATGCCACGCTCTTGATGTCCAGGTCTAACCGCTTCTTCCCGGACGATGAAAAGATTTAACGCAGAGATCGCAGAGAAAAAACTCTACCTATCTCTGCGTTACGCTGCGTCCTCTGCGTTAAAAAATTGCACATCCGAAAGCACGGACTAATTTTCAGGGGCAGGAGTCTACCTATGAAAATTGCTTCGATCCTTTTCGTTTTATTGGTCCTTTGTTCCTTCGCTTCTGCGCAGGACTGGCCTGGAA
>JBKKAT010000631.1:0-4925 GCA_046714535.1 Acidobacteriota bacterium
GGTGATGGGACTTTTCATTCCGCAGATGCTGGGTGGGGTGTTGATTTTCACATCTACGTCCGCTTCTCAAATCGTTCAAACAGGAAAAAAGTATCGTGCATCCGTGATCGTATGCGTGCCGCAAGAATTGGCTCTTCTCCGGAAGTACGTCGTGAAAAAGTATGACGTGACATTAGAGAGCGGTGAAAAGAAAAGATCAGCCATCGCGACGATTCTCACCAGGTGGTTGAGGTACCGGAAAATTCATCGCGAATTCGGATGGAAGTTTTGGGCCTTCATTGTTGGCGGCGCAACGCTTCCTGTGGACGAAGAAAAATTCTGGTCGGGGTTGGGTTACGCGGTGATCCAGGGATACGGTCTTACCGAAACGGCCCCTTCGATTACGATTACGCACCCATTCAAAGGAATGAAGCCGGGATTTGTCGGCAAGAAGTTACCCGGCCTAGAGGTTCGCATTGCAGAAGATGGTGAAATTCTGGTTCGCGGACCCCACGTGAGTCCCGGATATTTTCATAATGAATCGGCCACGCAGGAAGTCTATAAAGATGGCTGGTTGCATACCGGAGATTTGGGGAGATTCGATACGGAAGGAAATCTCCAACTTCTCGGCCGGAAGAAAGAAGTCATTGTTACCTCAGAAGGTTTGAATGTTTATCCGCAGGATGTTGAAGATGTACTGAATGAAGATTCCCGCTTGGCGGAATCGGCTGTTGTTTCCAGGGAAATCGGATCCAGAGCGGTAGTTCACGCCGTCCTGATCTTGAAGGACAACGTGGTTTCTGAAGACGTCAAAGAAATTGTGAGTCAGGCGAATGCAAGGTTGGAAGGTTTTCAACGAATCCAATCGTTCAGTTTGTGGCCTAAACGCGAGCTGCCAAGAACGTCAACCGGTAAATTGAAACGGCTGGCCATAGCGAACGGCATTGTTTCTTCCGGCCGGCAGCAGGAGACTCCGGAGGATCTTGTGAGGCAATTGCTTTCCGGTGTGGCAGGAGAGACACGGTTGGATCAAGATCTTGGAATGAGTTCGCTGGATCGAGTGGAATTGTTGATGGAACTGGAGTCAACAGGCGGAACAGAGATCGATGAAGTGGCATTTGCAGGCGCAAGGACCTTGCGAGATGTATCGACCTTAATTGAAAAAAGCACTGCGGATCAGACTCCGGCGCTGCAAAACTATCCATACTGGAAGTGGCCACGGTGGTTTCCGGCTCGCCTGATACGCTACCTTTCCTGGTATACGCTCGTTTTTCCGGCCATGCCTCTGCGCATGACTGTGCAAGTTACCGGCCTGGAAAATCTCGCCGACCTGAAACCTCCCATGTTTTTTGTGTCCAATCATCAAAGCGTTTTGGACGCGCCGGCCATTCTAAAGGCGCTTCCCTCTTTTCATTGGCGCACTTCGCTGGCTCCCGCAATGGGTTATCGTAAAGCATGGAGAGATCTGTATGTAGCCGGTCTGTTTTTCAATACTTATCCGTTACCGCCAACGAGTGTTGGACTCCGCAAGGCCATTGAATTGACAGGCGAGCTTGTAGATCAAGGTTATTCGCCACTTGTTTTTCCGGAAGGAGAAAGAACCTCCGATGGAAATCTCAGACGGTTTCGTCCCGGAATCGGAGTGTTGGTGAACCATACAAAACTGCCGGTTGTGCCTGTTTTCATCCGGGGGGCGTATGAAATCTGGCCCGTGCACTCACGCGGTCCCAAAGAAAAGGGAATCATACATGTGCATTTCGGCAAACCAATCGATTTTTCCGGCAAAATACCCGCGGAAATTACTAAGGAATTAGAATCGTTGTACCAAAAGAATTTAGTATAATAAAGACATGCTTGTTACTTGCGAATGCGGGGGAAAGTTCCGTTATGACGAACAGAAATTTCGCGGGGCGCCGGAAAAGAGACTGGATTGTCCAAAGTGCGGACGGGTCCTGGTAATTAGCAATCCCGACTTAATGAGTACGAGGGAGCATACAGACATCCTGGATAAGAATCTGAAGCGTCTCGAGTCGCCAAAGTTTACACTGAGCATCTTAAAGGGAATCACAGGGGGTAAGGTTATCCCCCTCGATAAACCCAGATTTACGATCGGCAGACTCGGCGCCGATATTGAAATTGATGATCCGGAAGCATCACGTGTTCATGCAGAAATTCTGATGGGCCCGAATGGATTGACTTTGCGGGATTTGAACAGCAGGAATGGGACTTTCATTAAAGGTGAAAAAATTCAGGAAGTACACTTAAGTGATGATACCAGTTTTCGGATTGGACAAACCCTCTTTGAAATTCACAGGGTCCTGCTTACTTTCGAATAATCGTCGAAGCATCAAAAAAATTAGAATTCAACGCAAAGCCGCGAAGGCGCAAAGCAATGATTCTGTTCTCTATTCAAAATGCCGCTGTTTTCTTTTCGAGCCACTCGCGAATTTTGAGTAAGAGTCCTTCGAAGTCTACCGGTTTTGTATCGTAGTCGTCGCAACCTGCGGCGATAGCTTTTTGTCTGTCCTCAGGCATAGCATGCGCTGTTAATGCGATGATGGGGATGTTTCTGGAATGTGGGTTTGCTTTCAACTGTCTGCTCGCTCGCCCAGCATACTGGGAGCCAGGAAGGGCAGCTTTCCGGTTGCCGCTTCATAAAGCACTGCGCCAAGGGACCATATATCAGTGCGCGCATCTAACTCTTCCCCACGCGTCTGTTCGGGTGAGCTGCCGGCCCAACTTCTGGTCTTCGGCAAGGTAAATTTCTCCCATTCCCCCTTCTCCGATCTCTTGCAGGATTCGATAATGCAAGACGGACTCTCCGGGGTTCAATGTACTAAGATGAAGAAGATCGAAAGAATCGTCATCCGGAGGAAAGAAACTTGAACCCGAAACGGAGTCGAGCAACGAGGATTTTTTTTCCGTAAGCCGGATGAGCGCTTTCTTTACAGCCGTCAATACTCCGGTCAGAAAATTTCTGTCGGAAAACGCAAAACCGTTCGCCCCGGCTTTTATGTATTCACCAACCAGCGTTTCTTCGACAGATCTTAGAAAAATGATGAGATAAACGGACGGATATTTTTCGTAAATTTGTTGTGCTGCATCGATACCATCTCTGCCGGAAAGACCGTGTGATAAAAGGATTAGATCCGGTTCCCAGTTCGAAAGTTGCTCCCAGGCCTCTTTATAGCTCCTGGATGTTTGTAGTTTACATGCCTTGATTTCTGCAAACATCAAACTGATTGTAGAGATCGTTTCCAGTTGATTTTCGATCAAAAGAACCTGAAGCGGTTCATTTGTTCCGCTCATGATTTCCTCATGCGATCGATGCGAACAAAAACGTTGATATATGGGTTACCGGTCGCTATCACTTTCCGAATCCCCTGAGGATAGGAAAATCTATTTCACCACAACTCTATGAAGATAAAAAGGAAAATCTTTCTTCGCGCTCTCAGCGTTCCTTGCCGTCCTAACGTAGGCCGTGTGCAGGTTAGCCGAAACGGTACGAAGTTCGGTTGTGGTTCTGGTTTGTAGGAGACGAAAGCTCCGATCGGTTTCATCACGTTGCAAGCAGCAAGACTGAGTGAGGGCACGGTTGCTGTCTGGTTGAGCGACTGTTAGCGGCCCACTATTTTTACCTGGCCAGGCTTCACGGTTTTGATCGCAGTTTCGATATCTGCAAGGAGCGACTTCAGATCTTGCATCCTGTTTGACCGTGCAGCTACGATTACAATGCCAAGACTCGTTTGGGATAGATTTTGTTGATATTGTAAGTTCTGATCTGCTGACAGGAAAACCTTAAATCCTTTGACTTCAGCTTTGCGCAGAAGCTCACCATTCGAGAGCCCTCCACTTTTGTTGGTTTACACTGATTATGTCGAATTCTGAAAGCTCTAAAAGAAGTTGGCGAGGAAGTGATTCATCGAGCAGGACGCGCACCGGAAGACAAAGCCTCACATGCTAGCTCTAGAGCTGCCACTGCTTGCTCACGAGAAACGGATGGAAATGCGTCAAGAAAATCGTCGAGAGTATCGCCGGCTTCGAGAAAGTCGATAAGATTTCGGAGGGGCACCCTAGTGCCTTGAAAGACAGGTACCCCACCCAGAATTTCCGGATCTGAATGGATGATGTTTTCCTTTTGCATGTTATCTCTATGATACATCCATTTTCTATCGGCGGCTAACGCTGGAGCTCGAGAGCGCGCCGTTTGCAGCTTGCCCCAGCACAGATTCCACGATAACAGTGAACCTCTTCTCTGGCAAAGACTATCTAAGCCAAACTGCAAGCAGCGTGATTGAGTAAGGCACGGTTCCGGTCGGTTGTAACGACTCGTTCGGCGTCATGTTGTTTCAGTACCAGCTTGTGAGCTGCATTGCTTCAGGTGAAAATGTGACGAACGACAAGCTGGGACTAGTCGTACGCAGTGGGCAGGTTCGCCAGAGTTGTTACGTCTTCAGGCTGTGCTTCTGGATCAGGTTTGTAGGGAACAAAAGCTCGTTCGGTTTGAGGTGCTCGCCAGTTGTCAAAGCTGGCAACCACATGCACACACGCGACCGTACAGTATTTTGCGCAAGGCTTTTTGGTATTGAATTCCCGTTGAATGTGTTCGCGAGTGTATTGAGCGAGCGGGATTCCGGGAAAACCGCGTTTTTGGGAACAATAATGAACCAGACCATCCTCGCATATATAAAGGTAACGGCTTCCGGACCGGCAACGCCATTCATGCGGCCGTGCTTTGGCTATGTCATCTTGAAACTTGTAGAAACGGGTCCAGCTTCGCTTTCCGTTATCCCGTAACTGTTCGTAAATCTTTTGCTCTTGAGTGGATAATGGCAGAAGTTGTCCGGCTCCATTGTGAATAATGCCCAGTGTGGTCGTGAGTCCGAGCTCAACAGCGCGCGCGCTGATCACAACGGCATCCTGTGGATTCTTGATCCCTCCACCTA
>JBKKAT010000632.1:0-13316 GCA_046714535.1 Acidobacteriota bacterium
CATCTCTCAGTGTCTCGTGGTCTCTGAGATTTGTGTAAGAGACAGTGCAAGCCGTGCAAAGCGAACTAACGAGAGTTCAGGACATATTGGAGCGGGAACTCAGCGATGCTCAAGACCGAATCTCGGCCAATTTTAATACGCTAATCGATCAACATATCACTTCCTGGCATCAGGCAGATGTCACTCCGTTTCAGCAGCAGATTGAACTTTTACTTTCGGACATCGTTTCCAATGTTCCGGTTCCTCCCAAAGAGAAGAACACCGATCTTGAATCGCTTTCCGATCTGATGAAAAAGATCGATCAGCAAAACACGCAATCGGAAATTCTCAATAGTCTGTTGATGCATATTGCATCCTGGGTGAATCGCGCAGTTTTGTTTGTTGTGAAAGGAAAACAGGCTTCAGGCTGGGCTGCGTTAGGCCTCGGGAATGATTGGAATACGAACCGCGTAAGATCGGTACGGATTGATCTGGACAAGCAGAATATTTTGAATGCCGTCACAGAATCCGGAGAGTTATCTCATGGCACAGCGGACAAATATCCGGACAATGGTGAAATCTATCTGACAATTGGAAGCAGATTTCCCAAGTCAGTAATTGCTTGTCCGATTAAGGTTCGCGGGAAAATTGCAGGAATTTTATATGCGGATATGGAGGATGACTTTTCCGAGAAACCGGATCTCTCAGAATTGTTATACATTGCGACGCGCTCGGCGAGTCTGGCAATTGATCTGCTTCCCATAAAGATAAAAACTGCTCCCGCTCCCGCGAAAGAACCACCGCCGGTGCCTCAAGTGGAAGCTCCTCCACCACCGCCACCCGTTCCTATTCCTGAACCGGAGGTGACTGTTAAAACGCTGCCGGTTGTTCCCGTAGAACCGGTAGCGGTGTATGAAGAGCCTCAAGCGGTGGAAGAAGAAGCGGCACCAGCAGGGATGGAGCCGGCAGTCGCAGAGCCGGAAGTTGTAGAGCCGGAAGTTGTAGAAGCAGAAGTTGTAGAAGCAGAAGTTGTAGAGGCAGTAATACCGGAAGCCGTGGAGCCGGTTGTAGAAGCGGAACCGGAAGAAGCAGAAGGAACGGTGGTGATGCCTGCCATCGCTCCACCTCCTGTCCTTTCAGATGAGGAACACAAGCTGCATCAAGATGCAAAAAGATTTGCCCGTCTTCTGGTGAGCGAAATCAAACTTTATAATGAAGCGCAAGTCGCAGCAGGCCGCGAGCATCGTGATCTTTATGACCGCTTAAAGGAGGACATTGAACGCAGCCGTCAGATGTATCAGAATCGTGTGCCGACTCATATTCACACTTCCACAAATTATTTTTATGAAGAACTCGTAAAAACTTTAGCGAATGGAGATCCCACTCTCCTTGGCATGTAGTGCCAAAGCAATGAGTAATGAGGAATGAGTCCGGCTAAGGAATACTCATCACTCATTACTCATCACTCATTACTTCTGTATGCGTGAACTAATCAATTGCTGGCAACACACGCGCATGATTGTATTGATTGCATTGTGCGCAGCGTTATATGTTGCTGTTTTACTTCCCTTCAAAATAGCCACCATCGTTCCAGGCATCACGGAGGTTCGTCCGGCTGCAGCGCTTCCCATTTTTTTTAGCATATTTTTCGGTCCGGTGGCTGCCTGGGGAACGGCTTTCGGAAATCTGATTGGAGATGTCCTGGGTGGCACCATCGGGCCGGGAAGCATTCCTGGTTTCTTTGGAAATATTCTTTATGGTTTTGTTCCTTATCGCGTCCTCAAGGCTTATCTCGGATCGCGCGACGAGTTAAGTACGCGAAAAGGATGGGCCGTTTTTGCATTTGCGGTAGTTTTGGCCTCTGCACTTTGTGCAGTGTTGATTGCAATGGGCGTTGATTTGATCGGAATCCCATTTGGTTTTCTGGTTCACACAATTTTTCTGAATAACCTGCTTGTTTCACTCATTCTTGCGCCGCTGTTGATAGGCACGCTCGGAAAACGGATTCGGGAAATGAAGCTGACGTATGAACAGATTCTACCGTCTCAAGAAATCTCGAACGCCAACAAGATAGGACCGTTGATTGTTCTTGCGCTGACACTCATTCTGTATGCCCTCATGTTAGTGCCTTCTTTTCGCGAAACGTTTCCTTTTCTTGACGATCATAAGAATGCGTTTCAAATCCTCGCCTGCGTGGTTCTGTTTGTTGCCGCGCTGATTCTTATCTAATGGACTCTGCGATTCGGTATGATTCCGTACGCTTCCGTTATCAAGAAGGTGTTTCGGAGATTCTACGGGATCTCAGCTTACAAATTGAACCTGGCGAATTCACGGTAATTGCCGGTCCGTCCGGTGAAGGAAAATCAACATTTTGCCGGACCCTCAACAACATCATCCCTTTGTTTTTTAGAGGCGAATTTTCCGGAAAACGCTGGGTGGCCGGGGAATGGCTCGAAAAGCAGACGACATCTTCGATGGCCAGAAAAATCGGAATGGTGTTTCAAGATTTTGAGCAACAGCTTTTTTCAACGAGCACTTTATTGGAATTATCTTTCGGTCTTGAAAATTTCGGAGTGTCCCCGCTCGAAATGGAGCAAAGGATTGAGGAACTTCTGGAAAGATTCCATCTACGCCATCTTTCCAGGCGTGAGCCTTTTTCCTTGTCCGGGGGTGAAAAGCAAAAACTGGCCATTGCATCGGTGCTTGCGTACAAACCGCAAATTCTTGTGCTGGATGAGCCCACAACGGATCTGGATCCTGAAAGCAAACACTTTGTCATGCAAACTTTGCCGGATCTAAAGGACTGGGTGGAAACGGTTGTGATTGTGGATCATGAAACGGACCGTTTTCAGGATGCGGACCGGTTATTTCTCTTTCGAAAGGGGGCCATCCAGGCTTCCGGGCCTCCTTCGGAAATACTGACAAACTCTACACTATTAGAAGCAAATTCGCTTGCGCCTTTGGACCTTGTGACGTTGCAGGCCCGGCTGAATGAAAAACCGTCACTGGCAACGCCCGCGCAGCTCTCCGCAAGATGGGACGGCTATCAACTCCAACTGCACGATTGCCCCTCCCGGACGACTTCCGCGGCGGTGATGGAGGTCACAAATCTTTCTTACCGTTATGAAAACCGGGATGTAGAAGCATTGCAGGACGTGTCCTTCGAAATCCGCAAAGGCGAATTTCTGGGAATCATCGGTCAGAATGGCAGCGGAAAATCCACTTTATTGCGCCACCTGAACGGATTGCAATATCCGCAAAAAGGATCGATCCGGATCGTGGGAAAAGAAATTCGAGAATGGAATAGAAAAGACTTAAGCAAAACGACCGCGCTTGTATTTCAGAATCCGGATCATCAAATTTTCAACACCACGGTGAGGGAAGAAGTTGAGTTTGGTCCGCAACAGTTGGGTTTTTCGGAGGAACAGCGTAAAAAAAATGTGGAGCGGGCGCTGCAGACAATGGATCTGGAAGCTCAGCAGCAACGGGATCCATTTCAGCTTTCGAAAGGAGAACGGCAACGGGTCGCGGTAGCCTGCATGCTCAGTGTCAGTCCCGAGATCCTGATGCTGGATGAGCCGACAACCGGACT
Source organism: Acidobacteriota bacterium (assembly GCA_046714535.1). Classification (GTDB taxonomy): domain Bacteria; phylum Acidobacteriota; class HRBIN11; order JAKEFK01; family JAKEFK01; genus JAKEFK01. The sequence goes on from JBKKAT010000632.1 coordinate 3,572, forward strand.
CGACTATCGCCAGCAGAGTTATTTGATGGAGCTGTTGCGAGAACTCAATAAGGAGGGGGCCACCATCATTATCGTGACGCATAGTCTGAAGCTTGTTGGTGACTATTGTAACTACGCAATCTTGATGGAAAAAGGACAAAAGAAGGCGGAAGGGCATCCGCGCGATCTCTTTTTTCGGGATCAGCTGTTTTCGAAATTGCCTCCACTATGGGAACTTTCGCGAATGATGAACGGTAACTCTTTGACAGTGGATGAATTTGCTTCCCTCCTGAAGAGGCGCTAGATGCCGACCCCGTTTGCTCATGGTCTTGCCGGTTACACTGTCCTGATTTTGGCCGATCCAGGACTCGCAAAAGATCTTCGCGGAAACCTGAAAGCAATGGGCGCCGGTTTCTTTTTTGGCACTCTCGCAGATGCGGATTTTCTCGTTGCCTACTATAGTTCGCATCCGGTATTGCAGCATCACTATTTCACTCATACGATTCCCTTTACGTTTTTGATCGGAGCTATCGCCTATCTGGTTTTGAAAGCCTTGAAACAATCACGCCCGTTGCGAACAGCCGCCATATTGACCGCAGTTTATGGAACACATTTATTGCTGGATTATTTTACGCATGATGGAAGCCGGCCGATCGGAATTCCTTTGTTCTGGCCTGTCAGTCACGAACACTTGAAAGCACCGGTTGAGATCTTTCTGAGCATTCATCGCGGAGAAATGGAAAAGTTATTCGGCGCGCACAATTTTCAGGCTCTGTTTCGAGAGGCAATGATCCTTGGGCCACTTGCGCTCCTTGTTTATTGGAGGGCGGGCCTCCGTGCCCGCCGCCTGTAACTGTTCAAAATGGCGGGCAGGGACGCCCGCCCCCCGTACGAAAATTGTTCTGGCTTTTTTGGTTTGGTTGGCGCATATTCTTAATTAACTGGAGATGTGCGCTATTCGGGTGATTTTGTGCTTGTGTGCTTTGTTTCTATATTCTTCTCTTGCTGGTGCTTCCTCTGATTTCGTCTGGCCTTTGCAACAAAACTACGGAATTTCTGCCACGTTTGGAGAATCACGCGGCGATCATTACCACGCGGGCATTGATTTGAGCACAAATGGCGAAACGGGATTGCCGGTGCTTGCAGTGGCTGATGGCTCGATCTACCGGATGAAAATCCAGAAACGCGGTTATGGTAAAGCTCTATACATTCAACACGCAAATGGAATTCAATCGGTTTATGCGCATCTGGATGGTTATTCAAAGCAGCTCGGACTTCATGCGTTATACGTAAATAAAGTTGTCCGCGACAGGACTTCCTACGTCGGCGATATTTTTCTCGATCCACCGGTTCGGGTGCGACAAGGGCAGGTGGTTGCATACTCAGGGGAGACCGGCGCAGGGCTTCCCCATCTTCATCTGGAAATTCGCAAGAATGAGTCTGTTGCGTTGAATCCATTGACGAACGGTTTTCGCGATGCATTGGATCCCATTCCGCCTACATTTCAAGCCATTTATTTTTATCCTTCAACGACCGATTCGGCAATCAATGGTGACCTGAACACCAAAGAAATTCGTTTGCGCAGGAGTGATTCCTTTTTTGTGCCGGATGCCACGCCGGTCGTTCGTGGAGATTTTGTCGTATCCGTCAGCGTTTACGATTCAGCTCTTCGTCCGTATCATCGCGCGCCGCAACGAATCACATACTCGATTGATGAGAAGGTTTTGTACTCTGTCGACTTTGAACAATTCTCCTACACTCAGCCCCAGGGATTTGGATTCCTTTACGATCTGGGGAAACCGGGACCTTCTTATTTTGAATATCCGATCTTTCTCGCGAAAACCGTTGACCATCCGTTGCCATTTATAACGCGTTCCGTTTCTTTTTCCACGCGCGCTCTTTCGCCCGGTAACCACCGTTTGAAAATTGAAGCGGTGGACAGCAATCACAACGCTTCCATTGCGAATATTCCGTTTGTTGTAAATCATCCACCGCAGTTTGACCTGCATTCGATTCAGGCAGATCAGTCGGAGCTGGCAGTTCATGCGACCATTCGGGATTCCAACTGGAAAGGATCCGGCACTTTAACCGGGGAAGTGGAATATTCCCTGGACAATGGAAAATCGTTTGCGCCTGTTACTCTGACATCTTTAGATGTTCCTGACTCAAAAGACACTCTTAAGTTTAGATATCGAATTCCAACCAATGAAACTCGAAATGCAAAATCAATTCTGGTACGCGCAAGAGCTTTTGATGGAATCGAATATTCGCCGTATGTGTTCGGCAAAGTTCGGACAGGAGGCGCGCCGATTCCCGATTCGATGGAAACTTTATCTGCCGGCAATCTGCGATACGAAACCTACGGCGATAGTATTCGCCTGATTTTTGAAATGGAGGAACCGGCCACGGGAAAATCGCTTGCTTCGATCGGAGATCCTCCCGCATCTTTTCCTTTGCTGTTGCGCGAACCCACTTCGATGCTTGCGCTCATCCCGGCGCCGAAACAAAACACAAACATGGTTGTGGCGTTACCCGGTGTCCAATCGTTGACGATCCCGGTTCGTTATGTGAAAAAAGGGAGTCAATCGGTGATCACAGATGAAAATTTTCAGATCTCTTTCCATGAAAACTCCCTTTATGAGGATGCATGGATTTGGACAAAGTCTTTACCCGAGTACAAAGCCAAATCGCTTCCACTGATCGGTCCGATGTTGCAGCTTTCCCCGCGCGGTTTGCCTCTAAAAAAGGGCACAAACTTGTCCTTTTCCTATCCCGAAACTGTGAACGATCCGGAGAAACTCAGCGTTTATCATTGGAACCGCGCGAGCCAGAGATGGTCAAGCCTTCCTTCGCAATTGAACAAGAGTTCCCGGAGCGTTCAAACCAAAATTGATTACCTCGATATGTATGCTTTGATTTATGACAACGCTGCTCCCACGATCACTTCAATTTTTCCGAAAAAACGCAGCGCGACCCGAAACGTAAATCCTCTACTCGCGGTGCATGTGAGGGATGCAGGGATGGACGTCGATGATGACAAAGTCACTTTGTATGTGGACGGTGTTCCTTATCGGGCAGAATACGACCCGGACCGTAATACTGCGTCGGCGAAAGTTACCACACCGTTAAAGAAGGGTTACCACCAGTTTTATGCGGTCGCTTATGATTATGCGGGCAATCGAACCCAATCGCCGCCTGTCTCGTTTCGAGTGAAGTAGATTTATCTTTTCTTATCTTTGCGTCTCTGCGTCCCCGCGTTAAGTCCTAATTGCGCCTTCAATTCTTCCAGGCGCCTGTCCACTTCGGCTGATTCGAGTTTCTTTTTTACATCCTGAGCTTCTTTCAGCTTTAGATTTTCTTCTTCCCGCATCATGTCTTCGCCACGAATACGGTCTTCCATGCTGTCAAAAGTAATTTGTCGCGTAAAAGCTTCCGGTGTGGGAAGAGGCGCACGTGCCGGAGTGGAAGGAAAGGTAGCTTGTGACGGGGACTGTTTCTTTTTCTTTCTGGACATAAAAAAAAGATTTTGGCAAAATCGATCGGCTCGTGACTCTCGCCCACGTGTGGGTGGATGTTGGCCTCAAAGCCCGGCCAAGATTTCGCCAAAATCTCGTTTCATCTTTAATGTATTACAAGCGGTCCGCAAAAATCAAGCTTTTCATATATCATCAAAGGCCATGAAACGCCCTGGAATTTTGTTGATGGTGATATTTCTATTTGCGATCGCGTGTAAACAGGATTCTTCGGAACCGATCTGGCAGATGAAATTGCAAAGCCGCCCTTATGCAGATCCGATTATCCGTGGTGAAAAATTCTTTGTCTTTTCTCAAGCTGGCGAAGTCGTCTGCGGAAATGCGCGTACGGGCAAAAAGAATTGGACTCAAAAAGTTGCCGGTCCGGTTCTAGGAACGCCATCTTTCTCCGATGATCTGCTCTTTCTTGTAACTCAAAATGGTTTCGTTTACGCGTTGAATCCGGAGAGCGGCTCACAGAAGTGGATGACTCAGCTGAAGGACCAATTCATTGCGCCTCTGGGGATTTTTTCCGGTGGCGTTTTGGTTCCGTCGGAGACCGGTACTCTTTATGCTCTTTCTCAGGAAAATGGTTCGGAGATCTGGCGGTTTTCCGGACAAAAGAAATTCAATGCTCAACCGGTAGTCGCAGGAAACAACATTCTCATTGGCGGATGGAACAAGCAATTCACCTCTCTGAAACCGGATGGAGCCGTCAACTGGAAATTAACAACCGCTGAAATCATCACCGGCGATCCACTGATTCTAGAGAATTCGGTTTTCTTCCCCTGTTACGATCAGTTCGTTTACTCAGTTGAAATACCAACTGGCAGATTGCTCTGGCGTGTTTCTGCCACTCATCCTTCTAATTTAACCGTAATGAATCAGGAAATTGTTTTTGCATCCGGTAACCATCTTATCTATGTATCAGCTAACTCCGGAAAACTTCTTCGAAAAATGAAATTCGGAAAATCGGTGTCCCGAATCTATTCTCAGAATTCAAATCTGTATGTTATATCGCGCAACGTCTACAGGGTAAAACCTGCAAATGCAACAGTTTCCGCTTTGATACGTGGTCCAAATCCTATTTTCAAACTTAGCTTTGGGGTGGGGATGATTCTTGCCTCTGACGACCTATATTCTATCTATGGATATGGAAGGGACACGGAGTAATCTTGCAGGTGGTCTTGTTGACATTCATGTTAACTATAATATAATAATACCGCTTTTTAACTGTAATACCTTAATTTTCAGTAACTTAAGACTATTAAGGGGGGTTCCAGGAACGGACTGCAATTCTAGAAGTATCAATCAAATCCGTAAGTAACTTCCGTCGTAGCCATCACCTGGATGGTGAGATGCTTATGCCAGTCTCATCGGGCAATTAGACGGTAAACAAAGCTAAGAAGTTTTTTTTGCTCTCGTCTGGATCAACGGGGGAATGATTACGATGAGGGCAAAAAAGATAGTCGTGCCTGAAAAAAATGGTTAGGGGACAGAGCTATTGAGTATGGATATGGTTACGAACCTGTTAGACCTGGTTGTGGTTGTTATTTACTTCATTGTTTTAATTCTGCTTTCGATTTACGGGATTCACCGCTACATCATGGTTCACCTGTTTCGGAAATACCGTGCTCAACATCCTCAGATTACGACGACATTTGAGGAGTTGCCGATTGTCACCGTTCAACTTCCTATCTATCAGGAAATGTACGTCGTTGAACGTCTCATCGATGCTGTATGCCAGATTGACTACCCACGGGACAAGTTCGAAGTACAGGTGTTGGATGATTCCACGGATGAAACTCAGAATATAGCTAAGGCGGTCGTGGAGAGATATCAGGCCAAGGGCTTGAACATTCAATACATACGCCGGCCTGACCGTGTGGGATATAAAGCCGGAGCGCTGGCTGCCGGGTTTGAAAAGGCAAAAGGCGAATTTGTAGCGATCTTCGACGCCGATTTTATTCCTTCTCCTGAAATTTTGATGAAGACGATCCATTATTTTACCGATCCGCAAATCGGGATGGTTCAAGTTCGATGGGGCCACATCAACAGTGAATACTCTTTGTTGACCAAAATCCAATCGATCATGCTCGATGGTCACTTTGTAGTTGAACACATCGCAAGGAACAGATCGGGCCGCTTCTTTAACTTCAACGGCACTGCCGGTGTTTGGAGACGCGCGGCTATCTCTCAGTCCGGTGGATGGCAACATGATACTTTGACGGAAGATCTGGATCTTTCCTATCGTGCCCAACTCGGTGGCTGGAAGTTTTTGTTTGTGCCCGACGTAGTGGCTCCGGCAGAAGTTCCCGTAGAGGTGAATTCTTATAAGTCGCAGCAGCATCGTTGGGCGAAAGGATCCATACAAACAGCAAAGAAAATTCTTCCTATTGTGATGAAGAGCAATCTCCCGTGGCAGGTGAAGCTCGAAGCTTTCTTCCATCTTTCGAACAACATTTCTTATCTTCTTATGATGATTTTGTCGTTCTTTACGTTACCTTCGCTGGTGATTCGTTATGAACGGGGATGGCAAAACATAATGATTTTGGATCTGCCCATTTTCTTGATCGGTACAATTTCTGTGTTCTCATTTTATGTATTTTCGCAAAAGGAGATTTACAAAGACTGGCCCTGGAGGATAAGGTACATTCCACTCTTAATGTCCCTCGGAATCGGTCTTTCAGTAAATAATTCCAAAGCGGTTCTGGAAGCGTTACTGGGTTATCAAACAGAATTCAAGCGGACGCCGAAGTATTGCATTGAGCGAAATTCCGATAACTGGCAACACAAGAAATACCGTGTTGGAAAAAGCGCTCTTGCGGTGATTGAGCTCGTTTTTGCGCTGTATTTCGGATTCACCATCTGGTATGCCTTTCTGAACGGGTTTTACTTCAGCATTCCGTTTCTTTTCTTGTTTTTCTTCGGTTTCATGTACACCGGCTTCATTTCACTGGTTCAATCTGACCGCCGGTGGGTTGCGCTGAAGAGACCCGTGCCAAACGTTTAAGTTCCGAAGCAATGAGTAATGAGCAATGAGTCCCGCTAGGGACGTCTCATAACTCATCGCCAATAACTCATTACTCATAGCTCGTTACTCATTACTTTTTATGCGACCACCTAAAATCAAAAATGTCAGACCTGATGCCGCTATTGAAGGCGGACGGGTCATCATTGAAGGGAGCGGCTTTGATCCGGAGGAATTCGATTCACTAAAAATTTCCTTCAACGGACAGGAGGCGCGCCCTCTGTTGGTGTCAAAGAACCGCATCATCACTGTTGTACCGGATCAGACAAATCGTGGCCCGGTGACAGTCACAGTGAACAATAAGAAGAGCAATCCTTTTGAAATTGTGATTGGTAGAAAACTTGCGGATAACATGAATCCGGTGGATAGTCCGCTCTTCGATCGCGAAGGGAACTTGTACACAACGTTTAGCGGAAAAAGAGGGGAGACGGTGCAGGTATCTGTTTTTAAGATTGAACCTGACGGAACCATAAATCCATTTTTATCCAACATCCCCAATGCTACTTCTCTTGCGATGGATGAAGAAGAGAATCTGTACGTATCCAGCCGTTTCGAGGGGACCGTGTATAAGGCTACACCCAGAGCGGATGTAACAATCTTTGCAAAGGACCTTGGAGTTCCGACCGGCCTGGCATTTGATGCGGATGGTTTCCTTTATGTGGGGGACAGGCATGGACGCATTCTAAAACTGGACGACGAGGGAAACACGAGCATCTTTGCCGAGCTTCCGGAAAGCATGGTTGCTTACCATTTAACATTTGATCTGCAGAACAATCTCCTTGTTTCGACTCCGAGTATGTCCACTCATAATAGCGTGATGATGGTGGATCGATATGGCAAAGTGATTCCCCTTTATGGTGGTTTCGGAAGACCGCAAGGATTGACCGTTGATACTGAAGGAAGCATCTACATCTGTGAAGCCAAAGCAGGAGAGAGTGCCATTTATAAAATCACTTCCAGCGGAGAAATGACTCCTTTTCTCACCGGTCCTGTAATGGTGGGAGTTGCTTTTGATGCTGATGGCAATCTCGCCGTGGCAACGCAAGATGCCGTGTATCTGGTGCCCCCTATTTTACCTCACTGACTCCTAATAACTGGTAAGCGTCTGCAAGCTGTTGATGAGCGCCCCATAGCACCATCATATCCCCCTCCTGAAGTTGGAAGTCGGCATCGGGATTAGTAATCGCTTTTTCACCGCTAATGACCGCGATGATGGTAGCGCCCGTGTGCCGTCTCAAATCCAATTCCCGTAAGGATTTGTTTTTTGCCGGCGAATTGCCATCTACAATCACTTGAGCCACAGTGCTTTTCAAGAATAGCTCCGACAATTTCATCAGTCTTTCCTGGGTTAAGGAGAGTCCTCGAAGCATTCCATAACTGTCCGACCGGATGACAGAGATCTGCTGATCGATTAGATGATCCGGAATTTGATACTGCTCCAGCACGCGCGCAAAGATTTCAATTGAAGTCTCAAATTCTTCAGGAATCACAATGTCCGCTCCGAGCTTCTTCAGCTCGTCCATCTCTATCACATAACGCGTTCGAACCAGAAGGATCGTAGATCGATTCAGAGATCGCAGCACTGCCGTGCACCTGCGTGTTGCTGCGGCGTCGCTAATAGCAATTACGGCCATTCGCGCACGCGCTGCTCCCGCTTTCGACAAGACTTCCTTGCTGGTAGCATCTCCGAACAGCACAGGCACCTGCTCCTTTTGGGCCTCCCGCACCAGCTGATCATTCAGTTCAATCACAACGAAAGGAATTCCAATTTCGCGAACGACTTTTGAAAGATTGCGGCCGTTCAATCCAAATCCTACGATGATCAGATGATCTTTTCTTGCTGTCTCCGCCGATGCTTCCGGCAACCCTGTTGTCGAAGTTCCCACCAGCGATTGAAGGAACCGGCTTGTGGGTTCGGCAAGTAAAAAAAGGAAAGGTGTCAGGAACATGGTGATGATGGAGGATGCAAGAAATAGTTGATAAAGATTTTCCGGAATGAGGTTGAAAACTTTGCCCTGTTGAGCAAGCAGGAATGAAAATTCTCCCACCTGTGATAAAGCAAGTGCGGCTTTCCAGGAAATGCGAAAGTTATGTTTCGCAACAGCGAGCACGAGCAGCAAAACCAGACTCTTTCCCGTGAGTACAACAGCCGTGACAGTCAGATTTGGTATTAACTGGCTAATAAAGAGTGGAAAATTCAAGAGCATTCCAACGGAGATAAAGAAGATTGCGTTAAACGTGTCGCGAAAAGGCAAGAAATCAGACAGGATCTGGTGACTGTAATCTGATTCCGAGATCACCAGCCCGGCTATGAAAGCGCCAATCGCGAGAGAGAGCCCCACGTAAGAGGTGGCATAGGCCGTTCCCAGACAGATGAACAGGATGCATACCAGAAACACATCCCGGTTCCGTGTGCGGAGCACCTGTTTTAAAAGCTGCGGGACGATATATTTTGCAGCCAAAAATAGAGCGGCGACAGCAACGAGCGCAATCAGGAGCTGCTTTCCCATTTCCAGAAAGTCTATGTTTTCACCGGAAAGAGTTGGCAGAAGAAGCATCATCGGTATCGCGAGCAAATCCTGAAAAAGGAGAATGCCAATACAAATTTTTCCGTGAGGAGTGTCAATCTCGGCGCGATCGGAAAGGATTTTGAAAACAATCGCCGTGCTGCTGAGTGAGAACAGAAAGCCGAGAAAAATTCCGACCGTTGTGGGCAAGTTAAACATTCGCGTGATCAGGTAGGTGAGAAGGATGGTCAAGATAATTTGACCGCCGGTGATTGAAAGAAATCGCAGACTGCCGGAAAGCATCTGCCGAATCGAAAATTCCAGTCCGATTGTGAACAGCAGAAGCACCACACCGATGCTTGCCAGCGCGTTGACCGCTTCCATATCTCCGATCAAACCGGCTCCATAAGGACCCACGATTACGCCTGTTGCAAGAAACCCGATAATGGAAGGAAACTTCAATTTGTGAAACAACAGGCTAACCGGAATAGAGACGGCGAGAATGATCAGGAAATCATTCAGTAGCGGGTAGTGTTCCATGACGCTACCATATTAGCAAAGAACTTAGCGAGCTTCGCAAAACGATTAAGATCTTCTCAACACTTCTCTTCAACGGAAGGAAAAGCAACTGATCAACCGGCAGATTAGCGGAAACTTATTTACGAAGCAGGGCGGTCCAGTTGAAAATGACATTCAGCGGTGGCGTGGTTTGATGC
>JBKKAT010000633.1:0-6179 GCA_046714535.1 Acidobacteriota bacterium
CCGTAAAGCTGTGCTGAATATCACGAAAGTCGAACGCATCCATGTGCGAACGCAAACGGTTCATGTATTTTTTCTGTAATTCGGTTTCCCCTTTGTGCCTGTATAACCGGATCCACTCTGTTCCGAATTCTCCCGCGAGTGTCCAGCGAAAATCCAGGTCCCACCTATCGACTGAAGGTGTTGCTACGATTTCGATGTGATTTCTGTTCCCTTCCCGAAAAGAAGTGCGCGAGGTATAGGAACCCCCTTTTGTGAATTTGGTTGTCGTGACAAACAAGGGAACGCCCAGAGCAAAACGATTCATTCCTGAAGAAGAAAGCTGAAACGGGGCGATTCCATTCCCGCTGCAATCGAGTAAAAATTCACCCACGGGCGTTTTAACGTTCAAGAAGACCAGGTCCAAATCCAGCGGAAAGACTCTCTCCTTGCTGGTTTCCGCCTGTTCGTAAGAATTGACGAACACCAGATCTGAGGACCATCGTTTATTCTTGAAACAAGTTGCCAGAAAAAGAGCAAAATCGTGCGGCGCCGCGACTTTTTCCTTCAGGACGTCCTCCGGGGAGCGGAACTCAAATCCGGTCATCCAGATGGTTTCATCCGTAATTTGAACGCGTTTTTCAGCGGCTAAATAAATGCTTTTGATGATTTCACGGATATCGGTCAGACCTCCTGCAGCCTTATCGGCGAACCGGATGACCTCTGGATCGATGATCGAAGAAACTGAAATTTGAGAGGCGATGAAATCTCCATAGCTGAACCAGTCCTTGAAAACTTCCATCTGCCGCCCTGTTCGTGCTTGCAAAATCAGCCGGACCCCGGGAAGATCCTGTCTTGCTTTGGGAGAGTAAGGCTCATCGATGGCGGGCGGAACCTGCTCTACTACAAATGTAGTACGGTTAAAATGATTCTGTTGTTCTGTGATCCGGTCCTGTCTGACCTGCACCGCTTTTGCGCCGGGCGGAGAGTAACGCACATAGGCGTAGGAATCTTCCGCAGGATGGACCAGAACCAGCATGCCTTTCAGCAAAGGATAGGGTTCCGAGAAACGGAAGTCCTCCAGAAAAAAGGGCATCGGATAGTCCACCGTCGCCACATACTCCACCATATCACCGGGCTCAACACCGGGTAGCGCAAATTGCGCCAGGAAGTACGGAGAGTTGTATCCACTGAGATTTTGATTGCGGTACAGATCTTTTGTCGGAAGATTGATGATCTTTCCATTTGCTTTGATGGTTCGCGCTTCGACATGACAGGTTGAAAAACAGGGGAGTCTGATGTTTGTATACTGCTTCCCTTCCGGAGTAAGGATTTTCAGAATTTTGTGATGTCGGCGCGTGTGTCTTGGACCATTCTGTTTGTATTCTTGCAGAGAGAGCACCGCGACCGCTGGAACGTCCGGATAATCCGAAGCTTCAGGAATCTTCAGAATTCCGTATTCATTCAAAGTGTCCTTTAAAGGCCGAAAGCGTTGAGCAGGAACCGCTTCCAATGTGGAGTAAGAAAAGAAGAGAAGAAACAGGCACAGGATTTTTCGGATCAGCACACGCGCCATGCATCGAGCTGCTGAGAGTCCACAGGTTGCACCTCCAAAATTCCCGAAGTGTCCCTGTATTCGTACTTGATCCGGATCGTTTCAGCCCCGTCGTGATCTGCATAACGGGCCGTGATGGACGCGGCCGTTTGTAGTTCGTCAAAATCCAGATGTCCTTCCGCAATTGTTACGGGACCAACAACGTCAATGGAAGATAGGACGGCCCTTTCCTCTCCGGAATAGCGCTCCAGGAATTTATTCTCAACTTCATCCCTGCCAACCACAACCTTCAAGGATTCAGAAGGCCGAAAATGCCTGCCGACTTTCAACAAAATGACATCATCCAGCGTAGGAATGGTTCCTTCTTCCATATGATTTAGAAGATCACGAAATTTCTTGCCATAGCTAACGTCGGCTAGAGAACAGCATCCACCGGCAGGTTGTGAGTAAACCGAAACACCGAGCTCTTCTGCCAGCCGGTATTGTTCCTTGCGGGAGCGTCCCGAAATTCCAGCTAATTTTTCTCGAACGATCCATCCCTTTTCTTCCGGAAGGGTGGGAGGTAAAAGTTGCGCGGAAAGTGGCCGCACCAGAAGCCCTCCCAGACCACTCTCTTCTGCCACAATATCCAGCGCTTTCCTGTATTGCGACATCGGTCGCTGCCCCAGAACTTCGCCGGTGAAAACAAAATGAGCGCCGGCCTCTTCCATATATTTCTTAGCGCGGGCCAGCATGTATCCCCGGCAATCGAGACAGGGATTCATCGCGCTGCCATATCCATGCTTCGGCTTCACCAAAACATCTTTGATGTATGTCGCGGAAATGTCGATGTACTCTATTTCGACTTTAAGAGCCGCTGCGGATTGAAGCGATTCGTTCGAATACACCTTTCCCTTTGCTTTCTGACGATTGACTTGCCGGCGAAAATCAGTCGTGCAAAAGCCAGTGTAAAAGTTGATGGCCTTAACGTTCACGCCTTGATTCTGAATGAGTCTGCAAGCAATGGAACTGTCCAGACCGCCTGAAAGAAGGCCAATTGCTGTAATTGTGCTCATAATGAAGCGATAAAGGTATTATAAATGAAGTATCAAAGCAAATCTTATGGACCTCAGGTGTCCCGCCTACATTGCCGGCTAAAGCCGGCGGCCATTTATGCCGGCTGAAGCCGGCGGTCATCTACTCTCTTAGATAGCATTACTAACCTCTAAGTTTATCCATTCCATCTCTCTCGACGGATGCATCCTGGCATCCAAGTTGCGAGGAGCCCCTGTGCGGAGGGACTTTCAATGGTACAAACAGCGGTTTTTAAGAATCCGGAAAGGATTCAACTTAGCATTCTTTCGAATTGTGAGAAACGGACTCTGATCTGGCTCGCGCAAAGAATGCCGCGGAAGGTAAATTCGGATCATTTAACCATTCTCGGTTTTCTTGGAATGCTCCTGGCAGGAATCAGTTACTGGATGGCCGGGTCGAACAGGTTTGCTCTGTTTTGGGTCATCTTCTTTCTGATGGTGAACTGGTTCGGAGATAGTCTGGACGGCACGCTGGCCCGGGTTCGAAATCAACAGCGGCCACGCTACGGGTTCTACGTTGACCATGTGATTGATGCATTTGGAATCCTGTTTCTGGTCGCGGGGCTCGCGCTTTCCGGTTACATGAGCACCTGGGTTGCAACAGGATTTTTGATCGCCTATTACCTGCTATCCATTGAAATAGCACTCGCCACTGTTTCGCTTGGAAAATTTCGATTATCTTTCGGTTTTTTCGGACCGACAGAACTACGCATTCTTCTGGCAGCCGGCAACATTGCACTGTTTTTCCATCCGCTCGTTCATTTGTTCGGCCATCAGTACAAACTTTTTGATGTGGGTGGAGTTATCGGAATTGCTGCACTGCTGATCATTGTGTTGCATTCCGCAATCAAGAATACGATCACGCTGTACCGTGAAGAGCGAATATGAAGAGGTGGATTCGTTATTTCTTAGTGGGTGCAATGGGCATCGTCGTACGGCTATCTTGTATTGCGCTCTTTGATTCCATGGGGTTTCATTATTTGATGAGCACGTCCATAGGAGTAGAAGCAGCCGCGCTGCATAATTTTTTCTGGCATCAATCGTGGACGTGGAAGGATCGTGAGGGGTCTTTCGTTGTGCGGTTACTCTCGTTTCATCTTACGAATGGCTGCATTTCTTTCGTAGGAAATTTGCTTCTGATGCCGGTTTTTGTGCAGGTGGCTCACGTTCTGGTGGCAAACTTCGCGGTGATTGCAACGTGCGCCATCTTTAATTTTCTTGCTGCGGATCGCCTGGTGTTTGTGCAGCGCCAGCTAAAAGCCGGCGGCCCATAATGCCGGCGTGACGCCGGCGCTCCATATGCCGGCGCTCTCTACTTGGGACAGAAGACTTCGAGTGAGCGGGGATGAATGGAAAACTGAATCGGCAAGGAGCCCACAAGCTCGCCGTCGGCCTGCACGGCAACACCTTCTGTTCCGGTCACCAGCACCTCTTTTGCGCGAATCACTTGCACTGAAGGCAGCTGAAGGTGGGTCCTGCGCAGGGCGTGGAAAGCATAATGAAACAATCTCGCCAAACCGGGATCTTTGAACAGACATAAATAAAGATAGTCATCGGAGATGTCTGCATCGGGCGTCAAAACGAAATAAGCCGCATAATGGCGCGCATTGCAAATGACCGCAAAAACACAATCGGCATTTTGATCGTCGAACTGAACCTGAAATTGTGGGAAACGGTAATTCACCGCCGTATGTATTGCTGAAATTCCAAAAGCGAGTTTGCCCAGTTTTCGTTTGATGGAAAGGTTCACGTTCTGGATCACTGCAGAATCGAATCCCACGCCAACCATCAACAAGAAATAGCGGTCGTTTGCCTGACCGACTGAAATCCACCGCCGGTTTCCGGCGCCGATCAACTGAATTGCTTTCGGAACATTTTGAGGAATTCCAAGTTCACGTACCATCAAGTTTGCAGTGCCACCAGGCAAAAATCCAAGCGGAATCCCTGTTCCAAACATTCCATTTACCACTTCATTGATCGTTCCATCGCCACCCCAGATGACGATCAGATCCGGCTGTTCCCGGACCATTTCGCGAACTTGAAGAATGACGTTGCCCTCTGCTTGTGTTGGACTCGGATGCATTTCAATGTCTTCAGCAGCAAAAAGACGAATCACTTCTTGCACACGAATGGGTGTTTTGGCCCGCATTCCGGCAGACGGATTGTAAATCAGGTAACCGCGTTTCATGGTTTATTGCAGATTGCATATTGAATATTGCAAAAAATCCGCCGGATTCAACTGCAATTTTTTATGCAATATACAATATGCAATTTGAAATAATTTATGCAGCTCTGCCAGGCAAGGGGGGAACCGACATTTCAGTGTCATAAGGATGAGCGCTTTGCCGGCTGTTGATTGCCCAAACAGTAAAGAAACAGAGCAGAGCAAAGACCCAGCTTAGAGCATAACCAAGGAGTCCGGGGATGTAATAATCGATCGCTGCGACAAAAACATTCGCAAGCGCCAGAGGCAAAAGGAATTTCCATGCGAAGGCCATCACTTGATCGATGCGGAAACGCGGGAAAGTGCCGCGTAACCAGATCAAAACGAAGAAAACCGCCATAGATTTCATCATGAACCAGAGCCAGGAAGGTAAAACGGGTCCATTCCATCCACCAAGAAACAGAGTTGCAGCCATCGCAGAAATCGCGAATGCGCTCAAAAATTCCGCCATCTGAAATAGCGCGAACTTCATCCCGCTGTATTCTGTGTGATATCCGCCCACCAGCTCCGATTCTCCTTCCGGAGTGTCGAACGGCGTACGATTTACCTCTGCAATTCCCGTAATCATGAAAATAAGAAATCCTAAAAAGCCCCACGGATGTAGAACATACCAGTGCATCCCAAACCAGCCGCTTTGAGCCTCGGCAATCGTACCTGTCGACAGGGATCCGGCAAACATGATCACGGGAATGATTGAGAGACCGAGTGGCACTTCATACGATGCAATTTGCGCCGCTGCGCGCATTCCACCCAGTAACGAATATTTACTCCGGCTACTCCAACCTCCCATCACCACGGCCATGGTCGCCAGCGCGGAAATAGAAATGAAAAAGAAAATGCCAATATTTAAATCGACCGCCACCATGTTCCGCCCAAACGGAATTACACCAAACATCAGCAAGGCTGGAATTACGATTAGAACAGGGGCCATCACATGCAGAACACGGTCCGCGACAGAAGGAGTGATGTCTTCCTTCAGGACCATCTTGATCCCGTCAGCAATTGGTTGAAGCAATCCCCAGGGTCCGACCCGGTTCGGTCCCCAGCGGTCCTGAATTCGCGCAACAAGCTTTCGCTCCAACCAGGTGAGGTACATCATGAGCAGCGGCGCAAAAAGCAGAATAGCCATGATGTTGATGAGCATGGAAAGCAGATCCATCAAGGAAGCGGGCAAAAGCCGGTCCGCGCCCTGCAAAATCAGTTCTTTTAGTCTCACAAAAACTTGATCCATCAGTACCACTCCAGATCACGCTTCCGCCACACATAAATCAGTCCGAGAAACAAAATCAGCAAAAAAATAGCCATTTCAGCAAACGCAAAAAACCCTAACTTCCGGAACACAACGGCCCAG